>JAGODF010000127.1 GCA_017998375.1 Spirochaetota bacterium | reverse complement strand
GTCATCTCCTGCGCTGCATCTGTTTTCCGCTGCCAAGGACAAAATCCGCTACGAGATCCGCCGCGGTTTCCGCGCCGGTCGAGTTCAGGTGCAGGAGGTCCGTGAGCACCGAGAAACCGTTGTCGCGGGAGATGTCATCGAAGCTTTTCCCCAGCAGGAAGCGCTTCACCAGGGCGAAATACATGGGCGCCTCGGCGCCGTTGTCGTACAGGACCTTCGGGCGCAGGCCGGAGCGTGAAATGTGTTCCGAGAGCTTTTCGTTCAGGGGAAGATATGCGACGCCCTCCGCGTGCGCGACTTCCTTTACAATAGCGCTGAATTCCGCGGCGCGGCGGAACGCCGCGCTCCCCGGCTCCTCGCCGATGGGCGGCAGCGAAAGGAGCGCCACGCGGGCGCGCGTCTTCTCCTTCAGCGCAGAACACAGCGCGCGCAGGTTCTCCCTGAACCAGTCCGCGTCGGCGCGCCGCGGCAGGCCCATCTCCTTCGCCTGGCGCCGTGCCACTTTCTCGGAGAGCGTGCCGTTGGCATCGTTGGAACCGATAAGCACGGTGACGAAATCCGGATTGCAGCGGATAATATCATCCACCCTTTGCACCAGGTTCCACGCGAGCTCGCTGTTGATGCCCGCGTTGACGAAGCTGAATCCCTTCGCCGAAAGGCGCGCCGCGAGCAGGTCGACGTAGTTCACGCAGACACGTCCGTGGGTGTTGCTGTCGCCGGCGCAGACTACCACGGTGCCGCGCGGCGCGGGCGGCGATTTCAGAAACACGGCGGGTCTGTTGGCCGGGAGTTTCGTGGCACGGAGGTAGCCGTAGAGATAGATCGCGCCGCACGCGAGGAGGATACCCGCAACCGCGGCAAGCGCAATTCCATGCAACGTGCTCATATCGCCCTCCTAACGGGCCGGATCATTTCTGAAAAGCATCCACCGTCATCACAAATGCATGAATGGAAATTCATGTTCCCGTGCCGCCGGTCGTCAATACAGCTTTTCCAGGTAGCCCAGCCGCGCCTTCACCCGCGGCGATTCCAGGGGTGAATACCGGAAGAGCGTTCTCCCTTCCTTCTCAACGCTCACGACATAGGGCTCGCGCAGCTTCTTCGCCAGGTGATACGCCATGAACGTATCTGCGAAGTCCTCCGCCCAGCTCTGACTGCCGTACAGTGTCGCGAATGGCGATGCGGAGAAAACCCGGTAAAGCTCGACAGCCCTTGACGCCGCGATCTTCGGCCCGCCCGAGAGGCCGTAGAAGGTGACATCGTCCCGCATGGAAAATCCCGATACCGCGAGCGGCTTCCCGTACTCCTCCCAGACGCCCCGCGCATAGGCGCTGTCCATCGCCCCGCGGCCCGTCACCACTTTCAGGACGGGCTCCACGAAGGGCGTATGGTTCTCCACGTAATCGACGATGTGCGCCGCCTCGTGGAGGAGAAGATACATGAGACCGTTGAAGCGGCGTCCCGCGTCCACCCTGACCTTCACGCCGGAGCCGTCGTCGCGGTAACAGCTCTGCTCACGATAGGTGAGCCAGTCGCTCAGCGAACGCCGGAAGACCTCCGGGTTGATGACGAGGACCGCGTAGACCTTCCCCGCGTCGTCCATCACCCAGTCCGCGAGGCCTCCGCCCATGAAGGGGCTGATGAAGTAGATGCCGACGAGGCGCTCGCGCATCACCTTCCGGTGGCGCGGGGAGACGAGCGCCAGATACTCCTCGAGCGTTTTCATCTCCGCCACCGAGGGCGCGTAGGCCGCGTAGTCGGCGCGGCCGTCGAGCTTGCGGATGTCGTCCAGCAGGAAGCGCGGCATGGGCGTTACGCGCGACACGAGGCTGGACGCCGGGTTGAAGACGTAGCTCGAGAGGCGTCGCGAGGGATTCTTCCTGAGTGAACCGAGGTCCTCGCCGGCTGGAGGATTTGATGAGCATACACAGACAGAGAGGACCGCCATCAACACAAGAATGGCGCTGCGTGGATGAGCGATTCGTGGCGGTCGTTGTATCATGATGCGGATCTCCCCTGACTCATAAAGCGACTTGAATGGTTTCGAAAGACGGATCGTCCGGCAGATTCCCGTCGCGCGGGCAGAAAAATATCTTCAGGTTCCGCGTGGCCGGCTGAAAGAGGATGATCTGCAGGGTGCCCCACCTCGATGGCGCATGGTAATTGTAGATATCGCCGTTGGCCGTGTTTCCGGGTCCATTTCCACCATCATAACCCATCAATGCCTCGAATTCCTGCGGCGATACGGTGCCGTCGGCGCTTGCGGAGGTTACTCCGTCACGGAGTACGTTCCAGCGCATATAGTTGCCCGGGTTGCCGGTATGATTGTTGGTGTTCCCGAAAAGCACGAAGGAGTTCACCGCGGCGAGTGCATTATTCAATCCCCAGGTAATGTCAGGATTGAGCGTCGACGATTCCATCCTCACCAGGCGGTCGCCGCTCGCGGTGTTAAAATCATTCTCAACAACGCGGGCCGAGGTCGCGTCGGCGAGGAACACCAGGTGGTTGAAAACGTAGACGCGTGATGAATTCTTCATATAGTCGGATATTTCATAGATAAACTGATAATTCTCCAGGGCATAGCGCAGGTCGAACGGGAACGACCGCTTGCCCGCCGTGGTGGGTGACGGCGTGAAAGGAGAGTCGATGATGCACCCGAAAACCCCGTTTCGGTTGAACCCTGTTATCGCCCCCAGAAAACCGGCGAATCCAACCAGGCATACGGGCTGCCGCGGAGCGGGATGAACTATTCTCAAGACGCAATGCAGTTTCGCCAGATAGTTCTGGTTCCATCCGCCGTACCAGTCGAGCACCCGCCCTGCCTGCGCGCTCCCCGTGGAGGAGCGGCTCCCATAAACCGCAAGCGCCGCGCAGGAGGGCGTCATCTTGATGATATCCGCGATGAGATTGAACGCGTAGAGTTCATCCGGCGAGAGCCTGCCGTCGCCGGCGACGTTTCCCGCGCCGGGGGAGAACTGCGAGGCCATCCCCTCTATCTCGTCCTTGAACTCCTGGTGCAGTCCCGGCTTCAGGTCGGCGACGCCCGCCATCACGTTCGCGTACCCGTCCACCGACGAAATATCGGCGAGGTACGCGTCGATAAGCCCCTCGTAACCGGGGATGCCCTGCCTGATCTGCGCGCCGAGCTTTTGCCCCGCCTCGTAGCGCGAGGAAGTGGAAACGAGGTCCAGGACCATTTCGTAATGGCCGGGACCGCCATCGGTTGCATCGTCGTCCCCGCATGACACGAGGACGAACACCGTTATCGCATATAATAATAATTTTTTCATGGTTCGATGGACCCCCTAAACCGGCTCACTGCGGGAACGCAGGCCATCTCCCGGCGCAGCGCCCGCCGCGAACCGCTACGATATCGCCGAACTCGCGCATGATCCCTTCGCTCTGGGTCGGCCTGAAGAAAATGTAATCATCCACCCCGAGCGCGGTCGCCGCCGATCCGTTCACGATCGCCAGGGGCCTTCCGGGACCTTTCGCCTTCAACTCCGCGTTGAGGGCGGCGAGGGCGATGACGATCCCTCCGGCAATCACGATGCGGCGCGTACGTGTTTTCATGATTCCTCCCGCGGCACGACCCCCAGCCGCGGCAGTGAACCTATCATGCGGCGGCAGATCGCGCAAGGAAAAATCACCCGGACAAGGCGCGCTGCCCAATAAAAAATTCTCCGTTTATCGCCTGCTTCACGGGGAATTCACATCAACTTCACATCGGTCGTTTATACTGTACTCGCGGACAATCCAAAGGGGGGGAACACATATGAAAGTGAAATTCATACTGCCCGCACTGATGGAAGCACAGAATCCGGGGTATCGGACCATGAAATATTCGCTTTTTCCGCCCCTCGGCCTTGCGACGCTCGCCGGTTTCCTTTCCGCCGGTGATGAATGCGAAATTCAGGACGAGCACGTGGAGAAGCTGAACCTGTTCGACGAGCCCGACTTCGTCGCCATCGAGACGTACATTACCAACGCCCGGCGCGCGTACGAAATCGCTGATACCTACCGGGCACGGGGAACCTTTGTCATTCTCGGGGGGCTGCACGCAACATCACTTCCCGGAGAAGCGTTGCGCCATGCCGATGCGGTGTTCGCGGGACCGGCCGAGGAATCGTTCCCGAGATTTCTCGGCGACTTCAGAAATGGAACCCCCGGGCGGCTTTATTTTTCAAAAAGGCGCAGCCTGGACGACCTGCCGTCGGCGCGACGGGATCTGATAAAAAGACACCTCTATCTCGCGCCGAATTCCCTTGTGGTGTCCCGGGGATGCCCACACCGCTGTTCATTCTGTTACAAAAATGACTTCTTCCGCGGAGGCGTCTCTTTTTACACGCAACGCGTCGACCGCGCCCTGGCCGAAATCGAATCGCTGCCCGGCCGGCATCTCTTCTTCCTCGACGATCATCTTCTGGCCGATCCGTTTTTCGCGTCGCGGCTGTTCGACGGCATGTCGGGCATGGGAAAGGTCTTCCAGGGGGCGGCCACGATCGATTCAGTGCTTCGGGGAAATCTAATTGAAAAAGCGGCCCGCGCGGGGCTGCGAAGTGTCTTCATCGGATTCGAAAGCCTTTCATCGACCGCGCTGAAGGAAGCGGGGAAACTTCACAACGACCTTGGCGGCTACCGGGAGGCGGTGGAAAAACTGCACGGCCTGGGCGTCATGATAAACGGCAGCTTTGTCTTCGGCCTGGACGGCGATGATGCCGGCGTGTTTCCCCCGACGGTCGACTGGGCGCTGGAGCGGGGCCTGGCGACGGCGACCTTCCACATCCTCACGCCCTATCCTGGAACGCCACTGTTCTCGGGAATGTGGAAAGCGGGCAGGATACGCTCGTTGGACTGGGACCTCTACGATACGAGGCATGCGGTCTTCGAGCCGGACGGCATGACACGCGAAGAGCTCGAATCGGGATATCGATGGGCATACCGGCATTTTTACCGATGGTCGTCGATACTCAAGGGGGGCCTGGCGCACGATTCGGCCGGAATGGCGCTCAAGCGCATCGCCTGCACCGCGACATGGAAAAAGTTCGAACCCCTGTGGGACATGATCATCGGGATGGGACTGCTGCGGTACGCGCAACCGCTTATGGAAAAATTCCTTGCGTCGACGGGCGGACATGCGCGGGAAAAATCGCCCGTCGCAGAAGTTGCCGAAGCGACGGAGACCGATATATTCGAAAGCGTGCGATGAGCGCTCGGATCACCTGCCGTCGCGCGGCTCCCCGATCCTCCGCCGCGCCGGCTCGTAGCCGCAGTAGGGCTCCTCGTCGAAGGCGCTGCCGGTCTCGTAATACGCGCGGGCGCGGCACCCGCCGCAGAAGGCGACGTACTCGCACTCGCCGCATTTCCCGCCGAGCCTCGAGAAATCGCGCAGGCCGATGAAGAGCTCCGACTTCTCCCAGATCTCCCGGAAGTGCGTCTCGCGCACGTTGCCCGCCACGAGCGGCAGGTAGCCGCAGGGCTGGACGTCGCCGCGGCGGGAGATGAAGCAGACGCCCGTGCCGGCGAGGCAGCCGCGCGTCACGGCGGATAGGCCGTCGCTCTCGAAGGTGATCTTCCGCCCCTCCTCGCGTGCCCGCTGGCGGATGATCCGGTAGTAGTGCGGCGCGCAGGTGGCCTTGATCTCGAAGCCGGTCTCGCGCGAGAGGTCGTAGAGGCGGTTGAGCACGCGCTCGTACTCCTCGCCGGAAAGCATGTCGGTCTCCGCGATCTCGGCGCCGCAGCCCACGGGCACCAGCATGAAGACATGGAGCGCCTTCGCGCCGGAGTCGACCGCGAGCGAGAACACCTTCTCGAAGCCCGCGACGTTCCGCCGCGTGATGGTCGTGTTGAACTGGAACCCGACGCCGGCCGCGCGCAGATTTGCCGCGCCGCGGAGCGCCTCGTCGAAGGAGCCGGCGATTCCCCGGAAGCCGTCGTGCGTGGCGGCGTCGGGCCCGTCGATGGAGATGCTCACGCGCTCTATGCCCGCGGCCTTTATCTCCGCCGCGATCATTCCGTCCACCAGCGTGCCGTTGGTGGCGAGAGCCGCCTTCATCCCCCGCGACACCGCGTGCCGCGCGATATCGAAAATGTCGCTCCGGTAGAGAGGCTCACCGCCGGTGAGCACCATGATCGGTTTCGCGAACGAGGCGATATCGTCCAGCGTCTTCTTCACTTCCGCCGTGTCCATCTCGCGATAGTCGGCCTCGCCAGCCTCGGCGCGGCAGTGTACGCACTTCAAATTGCAGCGCTTGGTAAGCTCCCAGAAGATGAGCCTCGGCGCGTTGTTTCCATGATGCGTCATTTATCGAACATCTCCATGATGATGCGCGCCGCCTCCTCCAGCGAGCGCTCCCCCCTGTGGCCGCGCGTACCGTCGGCGTACTTTTTCAGGTGGGTGATAGGGTTGTGCAGCGTCTTGGTCATGATCTGGTTTGTCAGCTCTTCAATAATCCGGTAGTCCTCGTCCGAAAGGTGCTTGAGTTTCTTTTTGCGATAGCGCTCCAGCTCGCGGCGGCGGATCTCCTCGAACGTTTCCTGTATGCGGCTGATCGCGGGCACCGCGGCGAGGCCGTCGTGCCACTCCATGAACTCCCGCGCGTCGGCCTCCACCATCCGCGCGGCCAGCTCCACCTCGCCCAGCCTGCTCTTGAGGTTCTCATCGGCGATGCTTTTCAGGTCGTCGATATTATAGAGGAAGATGTTGGCGAGCTCCGCGACCGCGGGGTCGATGTTCCTGGGAACGGCGATATCGATGAGGAAGAGCGGCCGCGCTCCCCGCCGCCTCATGATCTCCCGCGCGGACTCCGCGGTGAAGACGAAATCGCGCGACGACACCGACGTGACGATGATGTCCGCCTCCCGGGCGGCGGCGGGCGCGTCCTCCAGCGGCACGATGTGCGCCTCGGGAAATATCTCCCTGGCGATCCGCTCCGCGTTGGCGAGCGACCGGTTGGCGATGACCACATCGCCCGCGCCGTGCTTGGCGAGGTAACGAAGGATGAGCTCCCCCATCTCGCCGGCGCCCACCAGGAGCGCCTTCCGCTTGGAGAGGTCCTCGAAGATGGAGCGCGCCAGCTCAACGGCGATGAAGGCGATGGAAAGCGGGTTCCGCGCGATGTTGGTCTCGGTACGGACGCGCTTCGCCGTGCGGAACGCCTGGTGAAAGAGCCTGTTGAGCACCGGGCCGGTCCGCTTGTCCCTCACGGCGCCCTTGTAGCACTCGCGGAGCTGGCCGAGGATCTCGTTCTCTCCCACCACCATGGAGTCCAGCGACGAGGCGACGGACAGGAGGTGCGTCACCGCTTCGCGTGAATACTTCTTGTAGACGGCGCCGCCGGACTCGGCGGCCGGCACGCAGGAGAACTCCTCCAGCAGGTCCAGTATCGCCGCGGCGGCGGTGCGGGCGTCCCCTGCCGCGGCGTAGACCTCCACCCGGTTGCAGGTCGCCACGTAGACTATCTCCTCCACTCCCCGCGAGGCCGCGCGCTCCATGAAGAGGCGCGACCGGTCGCCGTCGAGCGAGAAGCACTCCCGCAGTTCCACCGGCGCCGTCTTGTGGCTGATGCCGACGAGCAGCACCTCCCTGTTCGTATCCGCGCCGCTCATATCACCTGAAGCTGTGGAATCCCGTGTTCATTATGACGTTGGACGCGACGTACATCGCTATCACCGCCGCGAAGAGAAGCACGTTGACGGCGTTCACCCTTCCCATCCCCAGGCGCCCGTCCCTTCTGAGCAGGAGGATGATGACGATAAACACCCAGGAGAGGTACATCATCGTCTCCTTGAGGGAGAAGAGGAAGAGCGTGCGATAGTTGATCCAGACCAGCGCTATCCCCATCACGAGCCCGGCAGTGAGGAAGAACACGGCCCGCGTCACCGACCAGGTGTTGAAATGATCGATGGTTTCCAGGCTGGGCAGGTTCCCGGTGAGCCTGAGGGACGTCTTGCGCTTCAGCCGTCGCTCGAGATAGAGCCCGAGGAGCGAGCCGGCGAAGCTGAAGAAGAAAAAGAGCTCGCCCACGACGGCGAGGATCACGTGGAACGGCAGGAGGTGGTTCGCGAATCCCACCTGGATGCTCCGCGCCGAACCCATGAACGGAAGTGAAAGCGCGCAGACCACAGTGATGAACGGGAGCGCCACCGCCCCTATGGGCCTCCAGTGCGCCTTCCAGCGGGAGAGGTCCAGGTACGCGAGGAGGAGGTAGAGAAAAAACGCGAGCACGTAAAAATGCCCCCAGATGGTCGAGACGATGTTGATAAAATCCCTCAGCCCGAACGGGTAGTACCGGATGAGGCCCGCCGCCAGGAACGGAACGGCCGACAGATAGAAGAGCCTGCGCGCGTGCGCGTGAAACCACCCGCTGTCCGCGTGGAGCGAGTAGACGCAGGCCGCCGAGGCCGCGGCGAGAAGGACGATCGACAGGATAAAGAGTAGTTCAAACATGGCGTTCAGCGGACGGGATTACCATTTAGAGGTGATACTCCCGCACCGGGCATATCATCCCGCCGCCGGGATAATTATCAATATATTTTTCCCCGCTCTCGAGGGGCCGGCATGAAAATAGGCTTGTCCGCGGCCGGGCCGCTGATATTCTTAACCGGGGTGCCCAGCCATGAAACGGAAAACCAGTATCATACCTGTCATCACGGCCGCCCTGATTGCGCAGGTATGTTCCACGCACGGGGCGCGCGCCGGCAGCGGGCTGTCCGCTTCCACCGTGCTGATATTCCCGTTCACCCTCCAGGCGGAGATCATCACGCCTGAAACATATCACCTGGAATCCTGGCCACGAACACGGGAACGATACGCAGGGGTCATCCGCGGTGCATCGGGAAGATTGATTCGCGAATTATTATCGGATGGGCGATTCCATGCCGTCGACGGTGAAGCGCCCGTCATGCCGGACGGGCAGCGCGGGGCTTCCACCGCCGGCATGTGGCCATACATCCACAAGGCAATCACTGCGGGTGCGGACTCGTGTCTGCTGTGCGATATCACCCGGATTGACTTCTACGAAAGGATCAGCCACTACGGATTCGAGATCTACAGCGTCCACACGTACCGCGTGACCGCGTCGTTCAATGTCCGGCTGGTCGATGCCCGTACGGAAAAAATTATACGGACGGCAATCGTGAACGATTCAGCGACGCACCGCGTGCACCGCCTCTTCTGGGACTCCATCTGGATCCACCGCTACACGACCGGTCCCGATCTGGCGGAGAAGCTGATGGAATCGGCGGCGAAGAAGATTGCACGGGAAATTCGCAGGTAATCCATCAAGGAGAATCATCATGAAAAAAACCGCCATCATCGCCGGGGCCTCGGGACTCGTGGGAGGCCACTGCCTGCACCTGCTTTTGGATAATGACACATACGATACGGTAATCGCGCCGGTGCGGAAAAAATTTCCGCTGGAACACCCGAAACTCCGCCAGCACGTGGTCGAATTCGACAACCTCGGCGCAAGCGCCGGCATCCTCCGCGGCGACGAGCTCTTCTGCTGCCTGGGAAGCACCATGAAGAAAGCCGGTTCGCGCGAGGCTTTCCGGAAGGTCGATTTCGAGTATCCGAAGGCGCTCGCGGAATTAGCGCTGGAAAACGGCGTGAAGCGCTTTCTCATCGTCACCGCACTGGGGGCGGACCCGCACTCAAAGATTTTCTACAACCGCGTTAAGGGCGAAGTGGAGATGGTGGTGCGCGCGCTGCCTTTCGAGTCGGTGCACATCTTCCGGCCGTCGATGCTCCTGGGCGAGCGGAGCGAGTCGCGCCCCGCGGAAAAGATCGGCGGCGCGGCCATGCGCGCGCTTTCCTTCCTCATGCTGGGTCCGCTGAAGAACTATCGCGCGATACGCGCGGAAGACGTGGCGCGCGCCATGGTGAGCGCGGCCGGCTCCGGGTCGAACGGTGTTGTCATCCACGAGTCGGGGGAGATGCAGCGGAAGGACACGCGCGCCTGACGGAGGCGGAGAACGAACATCGGCGGGGCGATATCGGCCCTTACTATTCCCCGCACCCGCTTGGAAGGACGAGTTCCACGACCTCTATCAGCCTGATACCCTTGTTGAAGTTGAGGGGATTGTCGTTGAAGTACGCCACGAGCTGTTCCGCGCTCTTGGTGCAGAACTCGCCGCGCTGAAACTGGACGTCCACCTCGTCCTTGTGCTTGCGTTCCAAGCCCTGCTCCATTATGCTGAAAACGCATTCCTTCCGCGGCAGGAGCGATATCAGCACGTCGATATCGCCCGGCTCGGGCTTGTCGGTGATGTAGCTGCCGAAGACGATGAGCGAGAACTTCACGCACTGCGTTCCGATCACCGCGAGCTCCTCCTCCAGGCAGCGGAGGAGCCTGCGCCGCCTCCTGTTCACGGCGTACGCCTTCCTGAACTCATCCAGCGTCATGGTCAGGATTTTCGCCTTGATGGGCAGGGGTTTGTAAGCTTTCATGATACTACCATTTTCGGGCGATAGCGGGATTTTTCCGTGCACTTTCCCGGCTCAGAGCGCCCGGTCCAGGCCCTTTTCGTGGAAGCCGTGAAGCGTTTTCCAGATATCGCCCTCGCTGTGGGGCTCGAGGGTCACCAGCGGTTTCACCTTGGCGCGGGCGATAAAACCGGCGACAAGTCCGAAGTCCACGTTGCCGGCGCCGATGGGAAGGTGCTCGTCTCCGGAACCGTCGTTGTCGTGCAGGTGCAGCTGCCTGATG
>JAGODF010000126.1 GCA_017998375.1 Spirochaetota bacterium | reverse complement strand
CGTATCTCGTGCGACATGTTGGCGAGGAACTCGCTCTTCGACCGGTTCGCGGCGTCGGCGGCGTCCTTCGCCTCCTTGATGGTGGTGATGTCGCGCACCGTGCCCCGGAACCCGACGATCTCGCCGCGGTCGTTCCTGACGGGAAAGGCGGAAGCGGCGGAATAGGCGTCCCTCCGCCCGGGCCTGGTGTACTTCCAGTAAAAGTCCCCCGACGGCTTACCAGTTTGATACACCTCGTTGAACATCCGCTGGACCCGACCGCCCTCTTCCTCGCTCATGAAGTCGCGGAAGTTGAGGCCCCTGATCTCCTCGTCGGCATAGCCGAGGAACTGCCGCAGGGCGGGATTGCAGAAGAGCATGTTTCCCTGGAGGTCCACCTCATAATAGCCGCTGTCCATGCTCTCGAGTATCGTCCGGTACTTCTCCTCCGCGGACTTCAGCTCGTTCTCCACCCGCCGCATCTCCGTCACGTCGCGTATCGACTCGATGGCGCCGACGACGTTTCCCCGCGAGTCGCGAAGCGCCGACGCGAAGCCGATCAGGATGATGCCGTACGCTCCCAGCTTCGGGATGTAGGACTCCGCGGTGAGGACGTCGCCTTCCCGGCGCACGTAGCTGTACTTCGACAGCAGATCCTCCTCCGGCGCGAACACGAGGTCGATGAGGATTGGCCTTCTCTTGCCGTAGAACGGAAGGGCGTACTCGTAGTCTCCCCTGCCGACGATGTCCCCCGCCTTCACGCCCGTGATCTCCTCCATGGCGCGGTTCCAGGCGGTGACCCTTCCTTCCCTGTCGATGACGAAGGTGGCCGTGGGCAGGAAGTTGATGATATCGGAGAGGCGCTGCTCGCTCTCGCGCAGGGATGCGGCCGCAGCCTCGCGCTCGGCCTCGGCGAGCTTTCTCTCGGATATGTCGCGCGACACGCCCAGGAATCCCATCAGCCGGCCGTCGGCGTCCCGGACGGTCTTGAGGGAGATATCCACCCATACCGTGGAGCGGTCCTTCCGGTACTGCTCTATCTCGATCCTGACGCCGGGATTGTTGCCTTTCTCGATTTCGGGGAGGGCCCTCGCGTACTCGTTGAGGACCCTCTCGAGGGACTCGGGAGTCATCACATCCTCGATCTTTTCCCGCATGGCCTCCTCGGCCGGAACTCCGCGCAGCTTGTAGGACGACGGGCTTATATAGGTGAACCGCAGTTCCCTGTCGAGGGTGAAGATCACGTCATCGCTGTTCTCGGCGAGCAGCCGGTACTGCTCCTCGCTCTCGCGCAGGGACGCGGCGGCCGTCTCGCGCTCGGCCTCGGCGAGCTTCCTCTCGGATATGTCGCGCGTGATTCCGCTGAAGGCGACGATCCTCCCCTTTTCATCCCTCTTCGTCGTGGCGTTGATCTCCATCCACACCCTGCTGCCGTCCTTCGCGATATGTTCCGCCTCCACCAGGATCATTCCCGGCGCGTCCCCGCCCATGACGCTTTTCATGAAGCAGTCCTGCACCACTTTCTTCGTCCCGGGGGTGAAGATATCGTCCAGCGTGAGGCCCACCGCCTCTTCGGCGCTGTATCCGAGGATACGCTCCAGCGAGTTCGACCCGAAGGAGTACGTCATGGTCTTCAAGTCGAAAATCCAGATGATGTCGCTGGTGTTTTCGATGAGGAACTTGTACTTCTCCTCGCTTTCACGGAGGGCGTGCGCGGCCTTCATGCTCTCGGTGACGTCGATGCCGATACCCCTGATCCCGGTGATGGCGCCGCCGTCGGCAACCGGCGCCAGGGTCAGGCTCATGCTGATCTGCGCGCCTTCGAGCGAGGTACCGCGCAGGAGCGTGTTGTGCACCTCGTCCCCCGAACGCACCCGGGCGAGCACATCCTCGAAGGTGCCGGTATCTTCGGCGACGAATATCTCCCGGTAGTTGAGCTTCCCGTCCTGGTCGAAAAGCTTGTACCCGAAAACGTTCAAGAGGCTGCGGTTGATGAAGACGATGGTGAGGGACGCGTCCACCTCAAAGACCATGGCGGGGAGCTGTTCCGCGAAGTCCCGGTACTTCGTCTTGCTGTCCATCAGGACCGATTCCGCCTTCTTCCGCTCGGTGATGTCCTCTATCGTCCCCTCGAGAAACTTCGGGTTGCCCGCGTCGTCCAGCACCAGGTAGCCGCTTATGGAGACGGGAATGATGGTGCCGTCCCCCTTTTTGAACACGGTCTCGAATCCCGATACGGGACCGGCCTTCACCTTTTCCCACAGCCGTGCCCGTTCATTCAGGTCAGCGTAGAGATTGAGGAGGCCGATGCGGTTCACCTGGTCGAGGGACTCCATCCCCAGCGCTCGGAGCAGGGCATGGTTGCACGTGAGCACCGTGCCTCCCACGGTGGTCCGGAAGATGCCGATGGGGGAATTCTCAAAAAGCTGGCGGTACTCCATTTCCGTGCGGCGGATTTTCTCGTCCATCGCCCGGATGTTTTCATCCTGCCTCTCTATCATCCTGCCGTGGATGAAATTCCGCTTGAAGCCCGCGTAGACGACCCGCGACATCAGCCACGCAATCACGGTCATCATGGAGCCGTTGAGATAGTGCCCGTACAGCTGTTTCGGATCTTTCTGGACAAAACCCATACCGGCGACGAACAGCGCGAGGGAGACCGAGTACATGACGGAGCTTCCCGCGTTGCGCATGAGCAGCGCCGCCCCGAGGGCGAATGCCACTATCACATAGGCCGAGATCTGGCCGTGGATGTACTGGTCGGCAAGCGAGGTGAGGACCGCCGAGAGGATCATGAGGTACGACAGCAGGAGGACGGCGATGCCATGACGAGGCTTCACTTCGCCGGGCGACCGCGGCGGCCGGATGTAGAATCCCGCGATCAGCGGCAGGAGCAAAACCGCCGTGATCGAGTGTATATAGAACAGTCCGAGGTACCCCGAGTTATCCCAGAGTCCCTTCCCCCTGTTGAGCAGGTCGACCGCCGTCAGGGCAAGGAACGCCAGTAAAAGAACAAGCGCAAAAATCCTGCCTCGTTTAAAGTTGACGAAATAGAGCTCCCGGCGGAACTCCTCCTGTTCCGGACCCTCCAGTTTCAACTTCTTGAAAAAATCGGTGATTGTATCGAACATTACTGCTCCGGTAATGGATGCGGCTGAAGGATCGCGGGATGATGTCCGGCTATAAGAACACGGTGCCCGGAGAGGGCGGTGATGATGAAGGCAGGCTTCTGCAGACAATCGTGTACATGATCGCACATGGCGCGGCCCCGTACATCCCCCGGGATTGATGCCCGGAAGAATGGTCGAACACTACCACCATGGCAGATGAAAAGCAATCATTTTTTGACACCAAGATTTCCGATCCTTCATGCCGCCTTCATTCGCGGAACCTCCTCTCACAAAAATCGTTAGCGGAAAAATGAATTGATTTCCCCGCGGCATGTCGCCCATGCTGGGTTCATAACACATTTCCAGAGGACACCATGAAACGCACCGCCACACTTCTGAACATCATCCTCGCGGCAACGCTCTGCGCCACCGCGCTCGCCGCCCAGGAAAAGATAGACACTCCCCAGGATTTCAGCGTCTTCGTGCACGGATACTACCTGTCGCCCAGGCCGGGCCTGGTCGCCTCCGCCATCGAGCACTACGGCTCCACCTACGCGGCCAACAAGAGCTCCCTTCCTCCCATGATCGCGTTCTTCAACAGGATATTCTCCGACAATCCCGGCAGCCGCGCCGAATGGAAGAAGGTCATCGACCGGCAGGCGCCGGAGCTCCGCGAACAGCTGCTCTCCGCGCTCGGTACCGGCGCCGCGGACTTCCTCGCCGGGAAAAAGATATCGCCCTCCCTCAACGACATGCACTGGGGCGCCTACTTCGCCAGCGGCGAGGAGAAATACCTGGACGGAATTCTGCACGTCACGAGGCACGGCGCGGAGAGGAAGGACCTGAACCTCTTCCTCACGGGCTTCAGCGCGAAGTGGTCGCTCTGCAGCAACGCGCGGCAGCACGAGAAGGTCCTGAAATATTTGCTGAAGGAACAGAACAAACAGGAATACCGCGACACCGTCTCCGAGATCCTGAACACGGAACCTGAAGTCATGAGGAAGAAGGCTATCGACGTGATATCGGCGCAGAAGGCAAAGGGCGTCTGGTGATACCGGCCCGGCGTCACGCGGAGTAGTGCATCGTCCCCCTTCTCCTTTCCGCCTTTACCCTGCCGTCCTTCTCCAGCACCTGGAGGTGCGTGAAGACCTCCGACACCGCGAGGTACAGCTCCAGGGGAAGGCGCGCGCCCCCGATTCCCGGAAAGAGCCTCCTTCCGATAGAATACGGCGTGTGACACCCGTCGCCGATGAGCGAGAGGATGCGCTCGCGCCGCGCGGTAAACTGCCGGCTGTAAATAGCCAGTGTCGCAGCGAGGTCGGTGATGGGCCTGCCGTGTGCGGGATGGACGACCCGCGGGCCCAGGAGCTCCACTTTCCGGAGCGATTCGAAATACTCCAGCTGGCTCATCCGTGTCGGAAGGCCGGGAGCGTCGTCCAGCATGACGAAGGCGTTCGGGGTGATATGGCGGAGGATGTGGTCGCCGCTGAAAAGCGCGCTTTCGTCCTCGAGGTAGAGGCAGACCGAGCCGCGCGTGTGCCCCGGAGTCGCTATCACCCTCGCCCGGCGCTCGCCGAGCGATACATCTTCCCCGTCTTCGAGGAACCTCTCCACCGCGCAGGTCTGCGCATAGAACGAAAAGATTCCCTGGAGCGCGCCGAGCAGGATGCGGTGCCCCGCGGGAACTCCCATGAGAGTGTAGTATTCCAGGTAGCGCCGCCACGGCGCATCGAGGCCGCGCTCTATCCAGCGCCGGTCCGCCGCGGACGCCGCGA
This sequence comes from Spirochaetota bacterium, assembly GCA_017998375.1. Classification (GTDB taxonomy): domain Bacteria; phylum Spirochaetota; class UBA4802; order UBA4802; family JAGODF01; genus JAGODF01. Next base: position 5,864 of record JAGODF010000126.1, on the reverse strand, counting down.
CAATCACCCTTCCGCCCGATTCGCGGGCAATGATCCTCGCGGCTCCGTAATGCTCCAGGTGCCCGTGGGTGATGGCGATGATGCCGATATCCCGAAAGGAAACGCCCAGCGCGCGAAGCTCTTTCTCCAGGACGCGCACCGTCCTCCGGGTGCCGGTGTCCACCAGGGCGCATTCGCTCCCCCGGAAAAGGTAGACGTTGACGGGGCCCGGGCGCTTCCCGGGCAGTGGAAGCGTTATGCGGAACACGTTCGGGAGGATTTCAGCGACCGGCGATTTCATCCGTCCGTCCGCCCGGCGCGTTCTGTTTCCTCTTCACGACCATCACGGTGATGTCGTCCTGCATCGCATCCTTTTTCCCCGTAAAGCCGTAGAACTCATCCATCACGTGGTCCAGCATCTCGCGCGCCGTGCCGTCGGGCGCCCCGGCGAAGGAGTCCATGATCCTGTCGAATTCGTACGGCTCACCGGCGGCGTTCTGCGTCTCGTAGAGCGAGTCGGTGTACAGGAGCATCGCATCGCCCTCACCGATCCGCATGGAGAGGGAACCGTACCGCTCGTTCATCATCGACACGCCGAGGAGCGGTCCCGTCGCCGCCTGCCCGCCCGGCCGCACCGCCTTCATCACCCGCCCGCTTTTCCCCGAGCGGCAGACCATCGGCGGGTGCGCGGCGTTCACGTACTCGACGAGGTCGTCCCTGAAGCGCAGGAGGACGCCCGAAAGGTAAAATCCCGACTGCCCTATCTCCTCGATGAGGGCTGCGTTGATGCCGGTCATCACCTCTCCCAGCGGGGCATCCTCCATACCGGTGAACTTCCGGTAGATGATGGACCGCGCGAGCAGGGTGAGGAGCCCGGAGGATATCCCGTGGCCCGACACGTCGAATATCCCCGCGCCGGCGATGCTCCCGTTTTCCTGGTAGAAATCGTAGAGGTCCCCCGACACGCCGGACATGGGGCGGTAGACGAAGGCGATGTCGAAACCGTCGACCGCCGGCGGCGCCGCGGGGAGGAAGGCGGCCTGGACGTTACGCGCCATCTCCATGTCCCGGAGGTAGCGCCGGTTGGACGCCTCGATCTCCCCGTTCACGCGCACCAGGTTCTCGTTGATCGCCTCCATCTCCTCCATGGCGGCCTGCAGTTCGCGCGTGCGGTCTTCCACCTTCTCTTCCAGGTTCACCCGGTAATCGCTGATGGTGTCCGCCGCCGCGTTGATGCCCGCGGCCATCGCCACCATCTCCCTGTCCATGGTCGGCGTGTAGATGATGCCCTCTCCGCGGTTCTTCAGGCTTTCCACCACCTGCCCCGCGTCGTAGAGCGAGCGATAGAACCCGCGGAGCGTGATGTAGATCAGGACCGATATCACCCCGAAGAACACGGCGAGATAGACGAGCAGCCCCGCGAGCGCGTCGCGCCGCAGGTACGTCATGAGGATGCTGATGGTGACGACGCTCACCAGGAGGCAGACGACGATGGCCAGCTTGTGCTTCACGCTCGCCCCGCCCGGAAGCTCGTGTTCCCGGGAAAAGGCGCGCAGCGCCTTCTTGCACTCGCGACGCATTCCGCCGGTCACGGTCTCAGCGAGGATGTAGCCGATGCCCGCATAGAGCGCCGTCTGGGCGAACCAGGAAAAGCATATCAGCCCGATGGTCGCCGCGGAGTAGCCGTTGATGATCGCGTACGCCAGCACGATGATGTCGATGTAGGCGACCTCGAAGACGGCGACGAAGAAGAATATCACCGGCATCCTGTCGACGGCCTTCAGCAGGGCCCGGCTCCCGTCCAACGAAAGCCCCTTTCGCACACCCACCGCGCCGCCGTCGGCGACAATGTCCCTGTTCACCGTGCGGAAGCTCGGAAAGAGCGCCGGTATCCCGAGCCTGGTGAACGCGCCGTAGAAGAAGAGCGCCGAGGGATACGGCAGGATGAAAAGGACTTTCAGCACTGAAAACCACTGGGGACTGAAGTCGAAGAAAAGCGACATGATCGGGACCAGGTAGATCAGGTTGATCTCGGTTATGAGCCCCGACCAGAGGACCGAGAACACCATCACGGCGGACCCGTATCCAGCATACCTTGTGGTGAAGGCGAAGATTCGTTTGTAGAGTGTTTTCATGATCACACACCGCCATCCAACGCCGACCCGCGCAGCTGCGGCGCTTCCTTTCTTAATAGCGCTTCGGCAAGCGCATGGCGTTCGCCTGGGTGAGCCTCTTGAAATGCAGTCCCGGGTTGAAGTTGCTCCGGATGCTGATGGCCCCGTGCGGGCAGGCGGCGCCGCAGTCGAAGCAGGCGACGCAGAGCGTGGCGCCCAGCCGCGTGGTCGCGACGCGGGGCACTCCATGCTTGCCGCCCCGCGCCTTCCCGGAGACGATGTCCATCTTGCGCGTCGTGTCGGTAAGCAGGCAGCCGCCGGGGCAGACCTGCACGCAGGTGCCGCACTGTGTGCAGAGCGCGGCATCGAACACCATGTCGCCGCACCTGTTGCCCTTCGGCGTATCATAATCCGGAATGCGTATCCTTTCAATGAAGCTGTATGATATCTTTACCATATCATTCCCCCTGCCTGGTGTATCTCGGGCCGTCCTTGAGGCCGCCCTCCAGCCACTCCACCACCTGCACTTCGCGCGGCACCATGCCGTCTGCCTTCGGCTTCTGCCACCCGACGGCGAGGCACACCTCGAGGCGGTACGGGTACCTGATGCCGAGCCTCTTCTTCCACCACGGCATGTACATGAGAAGCTTGATGAGGCCTATCCAGCAGGAACCCGCGCCCAGGCTGTGTGCCGCCAGGACCATGTTCTGCCCGCATACGCCGATGTCTATGGGCGGAAGGGACACGCCGCGCCGGTCCTCCGCCAGCAGTAGCAGCGTCGGCGCGCCGTGGAAGACGCGGGTCTCGCCGGTCGCGATCTTCGACATCAGGCTGAAGGGCACCGGGTGGAACTCGTTCTTCTTGAACCGGATGACGATCTTCGCCAGCGGTTTTACCAGGAAGCGGCGCAGGGCGCCGCCGCGAGTGTAATCCAGAAAGAACATGAGGAGCTTCACGAATCGCGCCGCGTCGCGCTCCATGGCCGCGAGGATCTCCGGGCTCTTCACCACGATGAAGCGCCACGGCTGGCAGTTCCCGGAAGACGGCGCGAATCGTCCCGCCTCCAGGATTCGCTCGATCATGTTGTCGGGAAGGGGATCTTTTTTATAGGAGCGGATACTCCGCCGCTCCATGATCACCTTCTCCACGGCGTTCCACGGCATGCCCTCCTCGTATTTCCCGAGAGGGGACAGCTCTTCGGCTTTCATGTTCATGGACTACCTCGCTTGATGCTTGTTGTTGAACAATACTTTTCAAAAGCAACCACAGAGGCACAGAGGCGCGGAGAAAAACGATTAGTGAGAGGTGAATAGTTAAGGGTAAAGGGAATTGCCAATTATGTATTAAGTCCTTTGTTCTCCCTTCACCCTCCCCTCAAGGGAGGGGGACCTGTCATCAATACTCCTGCCGTTTCCCTCCGTGCCTCCGTGGTTGCCGTTGCCGTTGTCGTTCCCTTTCTCCGCGACCTCCGCGTCTCCGCGTGAGACATTGCCGTTAATAGTTACCTACTTCACTCCCGTATACTTCTCGAAAAGCCCCTTCTTGTACGCCCAGGCCAGGAAGCGGAAATAGGTCTCCGGCATGAGGCGCTTGCTCCGCCAGGTGAGCTTCGCATCGGACTGCGTGAGGACGTAGAGCTTCCCCTTCCCCGCGCGCTTCACTGCGTGCCTTGCGATCTTCTCCGCGCTCGTGTTCGCCTTCGCGAACATCTGCTCAGCGAGCTTCCTCTGCCGCTCGTCGGGCGATTTGAACTGGTCCATCAGGTTCGTCTTGAAGAACGTGGGGCAGACCACGGTCACGCCCACGTTGTGCGGCGCCATCTCTATGCGGAGCGTCTCCGAGAGCGAGATCACAGCCGCCTTCGTGACGTTGTAGCTCGACATCTCGGCGAACGACGCGATCCCCGCGTTGGACGCGACGTTGATGATGTACCCGGATTTCTGTTCCTTGAGCAGCGGGATGAAGGCGCGGCAGCCGTACACCACGCTCTTCAGGTTGATATCGATGATCCAGTCCCACTCCTCGACCGGGATCCTCTCCATGTAGCCGCCGGCGGCGACGCCCGCGTTGTTGATGATAACGTCCACGCCGCCCCACTCCTTTCTCAACATCCCCACCGACTTCTCGAGGTCCTTCGGCTTCGTCACGTCGCACGCGATCTCCAGCGCCCGTCCTCCGGCCGCGTTCACCTTCGCCGCGCTCTCCGCCATCCTCGGCGCGTTGATGTCCGACACGCCTACGCGCCATCCGTCGGACGCGAACTCCAGGGCGAAGCACCTCCCCAGCCCGCTTCCCGCGCCGGTGATGAAGACCCGTTTTTGTGGAAACCTTTTGCCCAGTTTCAGCATATCACCCCCTATTCGTTTCCCGCTATGACGCGGGCGATGTAATCCATCTTACGCAGCGGAAGCATGCCGAGCAGGCACTGGACTTGCTTCGCGTCGCGCATCCGCTTCTCCTGCGGGTAGTCCCTCATGTAACCGTTGCCGCCGAAGAGCTGGACGCCGTCGGCGCAGGAGCGCGTCGCCATCTCACCGGCATGGATGGCCGCCGCCTGCCCGGTCATCTCCCAGCCGGGGGCGCGGTCGTCCATCTCGCGGCGGGCAGTCTCCACCAGCGACTCCGCGACCTTCATCTCGATCGCCATGTTCGCCAGCATCATCCGCACCTGGCCCCAGTCGATGATCTGGCGCCCGCCCTGGTAGCGGTCCGCCGCGTACCGGAGCGCGTCCCTGAACGAGCCGCGCATGATGCCGCACGAGATCGCCGCGGAGCAGACGGCCATGCGGTCGCGCATCACGCGGAAATAGCGTTCTCCCTCGCCTGCCGTCCCTATCAGCCTCGCCGGGGCGCCTTTCAGGGTGATATCGACCGCCGGGCAGGCGTGCAGGCCCAGGCTCACAATGGGAGCGCTTTTCTCTATTAAATTGCCCTTCAGATTAACAAGATAATACGAGCAGCCCTTCGCGTCCATCTGCCGCGCGGGAATGACGGCATAGTCGGCGACACCGCCCAGCACCAGGTACCCGACCTTCCCGGTGATGGAGGCGTGTCCCGCATCCGCGACGGGAAGCTCACACTCACCCGGTCCCGTGAAGACCGGAAAAGCGAGCGGCACCGTTCCCAGGCTTTCGATCACCCCGTAGGCCGCCGTCTCCCCCGTGTTCGCCGACGCCGCGGCGAGCATCTCCAGCGCCGCCGCGTTGGTGAAGATGATGCCCGCGAGGCTCGCGTCGTACTCGCTCATCGCGTCGAGTATGGCGGCGACCATGCCGGTGTTCATTCCCACGCCGCCCCGCGCCTCGGGGAGGTTGATACCGAAGAACCCCACCGTGCCGGCGTCGCGTATCGCGTCGGTGAAAAGCTCCCCGAAAGGGTACCTGTCGTGCTCCTCGCGTTTCTCAACGAGCTTCTTCAGGCTCAGCTCCTTCGCGAGGTCCGCGAAGGCCTCGCGTTCTGCGGACAATGCATCGGCGCGCGTCATCGCATCGTTCATTATCATCCCCCTACTTGCAGAATTCCACTTCCGGCATGTCGCGCGCCACCAGGCAGTAGAAGAGGTTGATGGCGTTCACCTGGTTGGTGCTCTCGTATATCTGCTGTTTCTTGATGTCGCGGAAAGACTTCTCCACGCCGTACTCGTGGCGTAGGCCGTCGACGCCCATCAGGTCGAGGGCGATAGTGCAGTTCGCCAGCGCGGTGTCGCTGCATTCGATCTTGCAGGTGGAGCCCCACCCCGACGACGCGGAGCGCTCCTCCACGGTGTACCAG
>JAGODF010000125.1 GCA_017998375.1 Spirochaetota bacterium | reverse complement strand
ATTCGCTTCCTTTAGCAGCGCGGCGATACGGAGGTTCCTCTCCAGGTTCCAGAGGTACGTGGAGAATGATACGATATACGGACCGAGGGCTGTGATGTAGCGGGCGATGACGCGGTTGGATGAGAAGTTTGCATAAAGAAAGGGTAAAAACTCGAAGCTGACTGCACCGGGGGCGTTCCGCCCGATATACGCAGCCATAACCGCCGGGGCGTACTCGACGTTGCCCTGGATGTAGGAATGGGAATGATCGTGGAGCGGCAGCTGGACGAATAACAGTTTCACGGCCTGAATTTCTGGGCGATGGGCACCCTCCTGCCGATGCCGAAAGCCTTTGATGTGACCTTCAGTCCCGGCGCCGCCTGGATGCGCTTATATTCGTTTGTATTTACCTTTTTGAGCACATCGGCCACGACGGCCGCCGGGAATCCAAGTCTGACGATCTCCTCCAGGGACATCTTCTTTTCCACGTAGCATTCCAGTATCTGGTCGAGGATATCGTAAGGTGGAAGGCTGTCCTGATCCGTCTGGTTTTCCCTGAGCTCAGCGGAGGGCGGCTTTTCGATTGTGGCCTGGGGGATGATCTCTCTGTCCCGGTTCAGGTGTTTCGCGAGCTTGAACACCAGCGTTTTGGGGACATCTGATATGACCGCGAGGCCGCCGGACATGTCTCCGTACAGCGTGCAGTATCCCGTGGCAAGCTCTGACTTGTTGCCGGTGGTGAGGAGCAGGCAGCCGAACTTGTTGCTCACAGACATGAGGAGGTTGCCGCGGATCCTCGCCTGGATGTTTTCCTCTGTCACGTCTTCGGGCAAACCGTTGAATATCCCGGAGAGCGTCTTGTTATACTGATCGAAGAGGTCGACGATGGGGATGGTGCTTATCCGTATTCCGAGGTTCTCCGCCAGCTGGATTGAATCATCGACGCTTCCCCTGGAGGAATAGACGGACGGCATGGTAATACCGGTTACATGGCCGGGGCCCAGCGCTTCGACCGCGAGGGCTGCGGTGAGCGCGGAATCGATGCCGCCGCTGAGGCCCACAACGACGTCACGGAAACCGCACTTCCGCATATAGTCGCGTATGCCCAGTACCAGCGCCCTGCGGATATCCTCGAGCGTATCTTCTTTCGGGATTACGGCGGGACCATCGGACTGGGTGTCGACTACCAGCAGGTCCTCCTCGAAGGCCTTCGCCATGGCGATGATATCACCCTTTCCGTTCACGTAAAAACTGTTTCCGTCGAAAATCAGGCTGTCGTTGCCGCCGACCTGGTTGACGTAAAGAACGGGGATGACGTACTTTTTCGCGATTGAGGTGATCATGTCCCACTTCACGGTGTTTTTCCCCATGCAGTAGGGGGAGGCGGATATGTTGATGACAAGGTCCAGGCCGTCTTTCAGGAGGCTTTTCAGGGGATCGGTGAGATATCTTCTGTTCTCCATGAAGAACTTATTGTTGTAATCGCTTTCGTTCCAGATGTCCTCGCAGATGGTGATGCCGATTTTTTGTCCCTTGAATGTGACCGGTTCCTGCCCGAGAGCCGGTGAGAAATACCGAAGCTCGTCGAATACATCGTATGTGGGCAGCAGTGTCTTCCTGTGCGAAGACGCGATTGTCCCCCCCTTCATGAAGGCCGCTGTATTATAGAGCATGGGTTTTCTGGCTGTGTCATAATCGACATACCCGGCGATGACCGCGATGTCGGTTGTGTGACGGGCGATGGTTTCGATGGAACGGAGGTTATCGTCTATCAGCTTGCGGTTTTCCAGCAGATCCATGGGGGGATACCCGATGGTGGACATCTCGGGGAACACGACGAGCTCGGCGCCGGAGCGCCTGGCGTTCTCGATGCAGTCGATGATACGCTGCCGGTTGCCTTCTATATCGGCGATGACAGGGTTGATTTGAGCCAGTGCGATTTTCATGATCGGCTTCCAGATTGGCTCAAGTATAAAACGGGTATGGCAAATGCAAATGATTAATTTTCACGCGCGGGAACGGGCATGTAAAATTATTGGAGAAAATGCGAGATGGATTCTGCAACGCTTTTTCGGAGGAGTTCCCTGAAGATCAGGTCTTTTTCCTGCGAGTACGCGGTGAACAACGGCAGTACTCCCCTGCGAAGCCGTATATGGTTGACGGAGTAGAGGGCTGCCGTCCTGACGTAGAGATTGCCGTCCTTCACGATAACGTCGATAAGGCTGTCAACCACGTTGTTTTCCCTGAAATACTTGAGGGAATTGCACGCTTCCGCTTTGACGCGAAAATCAGGGTCCTTCAGCCCTTCGATGAGAAATGGCAGGGAACGGACGTTTTTAATCTCTCCGATTGAATAGGCGGCGCGGATTCTCAAATCGGGATTTGGATCCTCGCGAAGCATTTTAGAAAGGCCGCGAAACCCGCCTCCATCGCGAAAATCGACCAGTGTCTGCATGATTAGACGCTTGATATCTTCCTCGGTTTCCGAAAAGAGCTGGTTCGAGAGGCTGTTCGTCGTCGAGGTGAAGCGCCTTCTGTTGATTGCCTGTATCGACGCGTGGCGTACGTCGCGGTGAGGGTCGTCGATACAGCGTGACAGCACGCCGAGCGGATTATGCTGCCGGTAGTTTCCAAGGATGACGATTGCCTTGACGCGGACCTCGGTGTTTTTATCCGAAAGGGCCATGCGGCTGATATGGTTCACTGATTTCGCGAGTTCGTTCTTTTCGAGGCAGAGCATCGCGTAGTATCTGATTGATTTATTATCGTCCTTGAGCTGGTCGACGAGGAAATTGTAGAGCCGGCTGTCGTACAGGTGGTATATCGCTTCAAAAGAGTAGATGCGAAATACGGGATTATCGCTGGCGGACAGGTTGAGTATGTACGCGTACACCCGGTCGTCTCTGTACTTTTTCAGGGCCAGTATCGCGGCTTCGCGAACGGTCTGGAATGGGTTTTTTATCTGCTCCATCAGAGAAGGAACCACTTCTTTGTTTTCTACTCGCGATAGCACGGAGATGACTTCCTTCCTGACAATTGAGGAAGGAGTGGTAGTAAGGATTCGTATCCAGACAGGCAGGATCGATGCCGGCGGATAACCATCGAGCGCGGCGAGGGCATCCTTGTGGGAACCGTTGTTTCCCCTGGCGGTAAGCGCTTCTTCTATCCGGGGGATGATGGAGATGGGCCTGTTTTTTCGGATGTACTCCAGGCCCGCGGATGATTTCGCGGGGTCGGAACTGAAAAGATCATCCAGCACCTGTTCATCGGTCCTGGCCTGGCCGTACACGAAAGACGATACGTGGAAGGCGGCAGGGATGAGAAGTGCAAGAAGGAGAAAGATTCTATACATGACGGGCCTTTCAGAATGCACGGTTCAAGTCGGAAAAAACAAAACCCGGGTTTCCCGGGTTTTGGTCGCTGTTATTTTGCCTGGGGCTATTTCAGAACGCCGAACGCGTAGTTGTTCACCACCGCTTCGATGATGTCCTTGTCGAGCATGTTCCGTTCTTTTCTCATGAATTCATACACAAGGAAGAGGACTCCCCCGATAAGCATGAGGGCAGTCACCTCGGAATTGAGGTTTTTCTTGTAGAAACCCCTTTTTTTAATTTCTTCGACGTCACGACCGATCAGCTTCGTTATATATTCGAGGAACTTGTTGATCCTCGATATGACTTCCTCGTCGATGCCGACGATATCCTTGTAGATAAGCTTGATAACGATCGGCTCCTCTATCACGGTCTGGATCGTAGCGGTAATCCGGTCGGTGATGAATTTCGAAATGGCCTTGGGATTGGGGTTTGATTTGTAAAAATCACGAAGGTCGTCTAGATCGAGTATGTCGTCTATCCGCTCTTCCACTTTTTCCAATACTGCATACAGTATTTCCCTCTTGTTCCCGAAATACTGGTACACGGTGCCGCGGGCTATGTTCAGTTTCTCGCATACCTGTCCGATATGGGTGCTCTGGAATCCGTTCTGAATGAACATATCCTTGGCGGTTTCGATTATCTGCTGCTTGCGTTTCTGTCCCTTGGCCGGCATATTATACCTCGCGTTGTATACGTCTCTTTCAATCGTTTTGCGTATCAGAATGTTTGAGCTTTTTGATTTCCTCGCTGATCGGGAGAAGGTAATCCTTGAGCTCTTTTATTATCTTATCGGATTTTTCCTGCAAGTCCTTGCTCATGATGTTCTACGATCCGTTTGAATGGGATACCCCGATTTGCGGGGGATATACCTCGTAACAGCATATAGTGGTGTGAAAACTCCCTGTTTTCACCACGCGACTATCAACCATCGATTATCGGACACGTATATAATCGATTTTCGTAATGAGACTTAATATTGTTTAGTAAATTAAGACCGTTATTGTAATAGCGGAAAAGTGTTTTTTAGGTCAACATAATTTTTATTTATGACACTTTATTTCCGGAATATTTTCATAAATATTCCGGAAATTGATTATAAATTAGTATCAATAAATACCGCCGGATTTAATATGTCAATATTATTATAGTAAAATAAAATTTTTTAAGCAAATTTGTTCACAATCCGGCCAACAGTATCGCCATCCGACTCGGATCTCACGGCACCGCCACGAATCATCATGAAGAGAAAATCCTTCATTTCTTCCAGGTCCATGGTGATACTTTCTATCTTGACCTCGTTCCGCTGCGGCAGGACCGGGAATTCGTCACCGTGTGCCTGCTGGGAATGGGAACCCGGCATCGGGTTTGGGAATCTTTTGATGGGTATTGGTGTCAATCCATTGACTTCCATATGATTTCCTCCTTCCGTGGAGTAGTATCACTGTTATTTTCGACATATGTAATGAAAAAAATAACCATAAAACAGCTGTTTTTTACACTGTCCGGGAGGCGCGAAAAATCCAGACCTGATATAAAAATTAATATTATGTCCTATTATTGGATGTGAGAATTATTGTTGCATATTTGATATTTCATTCTGAAAGTTATTCCGGGCCTGGAATACTATTCCGTAAATGAGACGCCATCTCAACCATTTCAAGTTGCGGATGCGGGCCTATGAGTAAAACACCCGCTCTACGGGTGTGATGGAATCTGATTATTAACGTGATGGATAACATGATGGATTCACTGTTCTACTATGATTATTCGAACATTCCCGAAACGTCCCTTGTCGGCGGTAAAGCTCGAAACCTCGCCATGCTGTCGCACAACGGCATAAATGTTCCCGCGTGGATCGGTATCACCACCGATTTTTTCGAGGAATTCATGGGGGAAACGCTTTCCGGGATTGACCGGGATCTCCGGACAAAAGGAGCCGGGAAGGGAAATATCGGGCGCATATCAAAACGCATCGAAAAAGCGATCACCGGGCGTAAGTTTCCGGCGGAACTGATGGAGAAGACGGAGGCTGTCATGCGCGCCCGATTCGGAACGCTCGAGGGCCGTTTTTTCTCGATACGTTCCTCGGCTGTGGACGAGGACTCAATCAGGCATTCCTTCGCGGGCCAGTTGGACAGCTTTCTCTACGTGAAGTACGGGAGCGGCTTTTTCCCATTGCTCAGGAAATGCTTCGCCTCGGCCTACGGCGAGAGAGTGATGCAGTATCGTATGACGAATAAGATACCGCTGCGGGGTGTTCGGCCCGCGGTGATCGTGCAGGAGATGGTGTTCGGTGACGTGTCCGGTGTCGCGTTCACGGGTAACCCGCTGAACAACAACCCGGACCAGGTCCTGGTAAACGCCGCCCACGGGATTGGAGAGGGGATCGTGTCGGGTGAGTGCGATACCGACATGTGGGTCGTCGACGCGAAAGGGAAGATCATACGCTCGCAGATGGCACACAAGAAGGAGATGATCACCTTCGACAGGAAGAAGGGCACCGGTACGGCGAAGGAGCAGGTCGCGGAGGAACTCCGCGACGCGCCCTCCATCGACGAGGCGATGGTTCTGAACATAACGGAGACATCGAGGAAGATAGAATCGCTCTTCGGGAGGGTGCACCAGGACATCGAGTGGTGCGTGAAGGATGGGAAGCTCTACGTCCTCCAGTCGCGCCCGATCACGACCTTCAGCCATATCAAGCGGAACCTGCCACGCACGATATTCGACAACTCCAACATCATCGAGAGCTTTTCCGGCGTCACGAGCCCGCTGACGTTTTCGTTCGCGAGCACCATGTACGACGCGGTCTACCGGCAGTTCTACGAGCTGATGGGCACTCCCGCGGAGAGGATCGAGGAGCTTGCGGAAACGTTCAGGAACATGCTGGCGTACATCAACGGGAGGGTGTACTACAACCTGAACAGCTGGTTTATCACCCTCCAGTTGATACCGGGCTACAACCTGAACAAGGAATTCATGGAAAACATGATGGGGGTGAAGAACCCGGTCGACATCCAGAAGGAAGAGACGGTGTCGGCGTTCAGGAAGATATTCGTGGAACTGCCCGCGGCGCTCAGGGGACTGACAAGGGTCATCTACCACCTGGCGACGCTCGACGGAAAGATCAGGAGGTTCATCGCGAATTTCAACGAGGTGACCGGGCCCTACATGGACGAGAAGTTCGCCTCGTACACGAACTATGAGATCATCAAGCTGTACAACTATTTCATCAGGAAGATACTCCGTGACTGGAAGGCGCCCATTGTCAACGACCTGTACACGATGATTTTCTTCGGCGTGCTCACGAAGCAGATCAAGAAGCTCGGCGTCGAGGGGCACGAGAACCTCCAGAATGACCTCCTGAGCGGCGAGGGCGACATGGAGAGCACCAAGCCGACGAAGGAGATCATCCGGATTGCGAACTGGCTGCGGACTGACGAAGGGCTCTTCCGGCTCTTCGGCGAAAAATCCGAGAAGGAGCTCATCCGTATCATCCTCGATTCGAAGGATGACAGGTACCGCGAGGCCTCCGCCCGGATACGCGCGTACATTTCGAACTACGGCTTCCGCTGCATGAACGAGCTCAAGCTCGAGGAGACGTCGCTCAAGGAGGACCCGACCTTCCTGTTCACAACCCTGAAGAACTATCTCAAGCGCGATCCTATCGACCTGGAAGGACAGGAGCGGCGCGAGAAGGAGATCCGGAGGAAGGCTGAGGCGCTGGTGTTCTCGAAGGTGGGCCTGCTGAAAAGGCCCCTGTTCCGGTGGGTGCTCAACAACGCGCGGAAGGCGATCAAGAACCGCGAGGAACTGCGCTTCATGCGGACGAAAATTTTCGGCATAGAGCGGGGGATGTTCAATCGGATAGGCCGCGCGCTTGCCGGGGACAAAGTCATCGCGGCGCCGAAGGACATCTACTGGCTGCACATCAACGAGGTCTTCGAGCTCGTCGAGGGGCGGTCGCTGAACATGGGGATAGTGCGCGATATCATCAACCTCCGGAAAAAAATGAACGCGCGCTACGTGAGGATGGAGACGCCGGAGAGGATGTATTTCTACGGCGATATCTACGACCGGAACTTCCTGGAGATACTGCCCGACGAGGAGACTGCCGCCGACGCGGATACCGGTTCGCCGAACATCTTCAAGGGAGTGCCGTGCAGTCCGGGCGAGAAGGAGGGCGTGGTGAAGATAGTCCTCTCGCCGCAGGACGCGAAGCTCAACGGCGAGATACTGGTGACCAAGCGGACCGACCCGGGGTGGGTACCGCTCTTCCCGTCGGTGAGCGGCATCATCATAGAGCGCGGAAGCGTGCTGTCGCACTCGGCGGTCGTTGCGCGGGAGATGGGAATTCCCACCGTGGTCGGCTTGCGCGGCATCACGGAAAAGCTCTCCACCGGCGACCGGGTCCGGATGAACGGTTCCACAGGCGTCATCGAGAAGATCGTGTAGGGGACGATGATGGCGGAAGTGCGGGACCAGGGAAATGAACTGCTGGAGGAGTGGGACTGGGAGACGGCTTGCACTACCGGCCGACCCGTGGCGCGGGGCGAGGCGCACCGCCGCGGCATCGCCCATGAGGGTGTGCACCTCTGGGTGGTAAGGACGGGCGGCGATGTTCCCGAAGTGCTCTTCCAGCGCAGGGCGCATATCAAGGAGATGTATCCCGACTGCCTGGACATCACCGTGGGCGGGCACGTGCCGTTCGGCGTCCGCGAGAACAAGATCCAGAAGGAGGCGATGGAGGAGATAGGCGTAGCCCCCGCCGACTCCGAGCTCATCGACCTGGGGTACTTCCGCTACGAGGAGATCGACGGGGCGCTCTTCCACCGAGAGTTCCAGCGGGTATACCTTTACGCCGACGAGCGCCCCTTAGACGGCTACCGGTTCATCGACGGGGAGGTGGATGGCATCTACGCGGTGAAGCTTTCAGACTTGGAGCGTATGATGCGGGAGGAGCACCGGTTCATGGTTGACGGATTTGACGGGCGGACGATGGTGTCCCTCCGGGCGGGAAGGAAGGACTTCCATCCGCTCCTTTTCGCGCAGCCCATGGAGAAATACATGCAAGTGGTGCTCCTCGCGGTGAAGCAGCTGCACCAGACGGGCTCGGTCAGCGCGAGGATGCCGTCGCCGGTGCGGTGACAGCATCGGTGATTGTGCGAAATGATTCAATGGGTCAACGTGTGAACGCGGTCATTGTAAACGGAAGCGCGCGGGGAACGAAAGGCATCACCCATCGCCTGTTGAACTCTTTTGCGCTGGGCCTGGCGGATTCGAAATGCACGGTGCATACCCATAACCTGAACGAGCGCAGGATCGAGCATTGCAAATCCTGTTTTCATTGCATGCATAGTAAACCGGGCGTCTGCAGCATCAAAGACGACATGGCGGATATTTACGATGATCTGAAAAAATCGGAACTGCTGATCATTGGAACACCGCTTTACACGGACACAATGTCGTCGAGGATGAAAGTTTTTTTCGACAGGTGCATCCCGTCAATGCAGCCGTACATCCAGGAGGATGTTCATGGAAGGTTTCGGCATTCATTCACGTGGAGAATGCCGAAGCACTTTATCCTGGTATCGACATCGGGCTTCCCGGAAAAGGAGAATTTCCTGGCGCTTGAGTCGACCGTGAGGGTGCAGGCATATAATTTCGGTTCGGAGCTTGTCGCGTCCTTATGTGTCCCTGGCTCGCTGGGTCTGCAGATGGAAATTTCTTTGCTGGAGCCTCACTTGAAATTGATGCGCCAGGCCGGGGAAGAATTCGGGAGCCGGAAGACTGTTTCAGAGGATCTCGTAGAACGGATTAATGTACCAATTCTTTCAAAAAGGGAATTTATCAATCAATATTCAAAGTATGAAGCGTGGTGCAGGAAAAGGTTGGAAAAAAATACCTGAAAAGGCGTACAATTAAGATACTGTCTGCATTCATGCCATGATGTTAACTGAAATGAAAATAATTTTTACATCAATAAAAAACATTATTCACTTCTCGGTTCACTGGCTTCATCAGCGCAAGGCGTTCTTCCTTCCCGGGATGATCGTCTTCGCAGTGCTCTTCCTCGCCGGGAACGTGATGAACTTCTCGCTCTCCTACATGGGAAACACCAATGAAGCCGTCGCGATGCAGATAATCAGGCTTTTCTGGTGGAAGATTCTTTTCCAGGTGTTGAAGGTCCTCCTGGTGTATCTCGTGACGGGAGCCGTGCTGGGAGC
Organism: Spirochaetota bacterium; assembly: GCA_017998375.1. Classification (GTDB taxonomy): domain Bacteria; phylum Spirochaetota; class UBA4802; order UBA4802; family JAGODF01; genus JAGODF01. The sequence continues at coordinate 1,155 of JAGODF010000125.1, read as the reverse complement.
CGTGTTCGTTGCGGCGTTCGCGAGGTTGAAGGAGCGTTTCCGGTTTTTCCCGGGGAGACTATCCGTCTCTCTCGCGGCCGCGGGCGCGCTCCTGCTGTGCGTCTTCTTCTTTTTCTCTTTCAGGCTGATCGTCAACCCTCAGATGTACATGGAGAACTTTTCAGCCCATGCGGCTGCATTCCGGAATTATCAGGATTTTCTCGTCGACCACGTGCATCCGTACGTGCCCGGGGCGATTGCCTGGATAATGATCGTTGCCGCGCTGGCGACGGAGATCGCACTGGGAGGATATGTCTCCCGACTTGGGACGATGATGTCCCGGTTCAGGTGGTCACGGGGCACCATCATCATGCTAACGGCGCTCACTGTGTTTCTGACAGCTGGAGTCCTCTATGAAGCGAAGCTGATCTTCTACCGGCAGCGGCCATTATCGCCCAATATCCTTATTCTGTCCTCGGACGCGGTGAGGCCCGACCACCTGAGCGCGAACGGGTACGAGAGGGCGACAACGCCGAACCTTGACCGGCTGGTGAAGGAGTCCCTGCAGTACCGGGGCGTGATGTCCGCACTGCCGCGGACATTCCCCGCCTGGGTGAGCATGCTCACGTCGCGCTACCCGCTGACGCACGAGATCCGGCACATGTTCCCGCGCTCCCGAGAGCGGAACGTTCCATTCGATTCGGCGGCGGGCGTGCTGAGCGAGAAAGGCTACCGGACCGCGGTGATTTCCGACTTCGCGGGTGATATCTTCCCGCGCATCGACCTAGGGTTCGACCGGGTGCGGGCGCTCACCTTCAGCTTCGACACGCTGCTCGTCCACATGATCCTGGAAAAGCAGACGTTTCTTCTCCCGTTCATCACGAACCGGCTGGGGGACCTCGTCTTCCCGGAAATGCGCGGCATTGCGAAGCACTCGCACCACGAGGCGGTGACCGACGAGACCATAGGGGAGATTGAATCGAGCCGCGGGGAGCCGTTCTTCATCACGGTATTCTACTCCGCGACCCATTTCCCCTACTCGGTGCCGTGGCCATATTACGGTAAATACGCCGATCCGGACTACCGCGGACCATACCGCTACTACAAGCAGGTGGTGATACAGATGGACGCCGGCGGCAGCTCCGCACCCGCAGAGGACACCGAGGCCGACAGGCG
>JAGODF010000124.1 GCA_017998375.1 Spirochaetota bacterium | reverse complement strand
CGGTTTTGGCATACTCGCGCGCCACATGCATATCATCCAGCCCGTGTATCCCGATGGGATTGCCGAATATGTTGATGCTCTCCACCGACGAAAAGAGATCGCTCTTCGGGACCGGCTTCCCGTCCCGGAACACCGCTATCTCCAGGGAAGCGCCGGGCGGATCCGTCTCGAAGCTCGCGATACCCGGCTTGTCCTCCACCTGCGCCGTGATCACAAGCCGCCCGGGGCCGTCGCTGCGCGCCGCCATCGCGTCAAGGTAGGTGCGGGGATAGATGATGCGTCCGCGGGCGCTGACTTCAATCCGGTATTCGCGCTTCCGCCCGTCCTTGAACGGCGCGATCTGGATAAAGTTCTTGTCCGGATAGTCGAGGAACCTCTCGCGATAGACCTTCCTCATTCTGCCGAGGAGCTCCGGGTTCCTGCCGTCGAGCGCCAGGTTCCGCACCTCGTACGGGTCCTTCTCCATGTCGAACAGGTACTCCTGCTGCATGATGAACTTTTTGCCGCCGGCTTCCCGGTAGCGGTACAGGCCCGGGAGGTCGATGGCGTACCGGTATCTCCCGTCGAGGATGAAGGCGCGCTGGAACCGTCCGGTCATGTGGATGAACTTCGTGAACACCTCCTCCCTGCCCTTCGTGTCCGTCAACAGGGAGCGGAAGCTCCTTCCGTTGAACCTCTCGTTTTGCACGCCGGTCGCCAGGTCCATGAGCGTCGGGGCGATATCAAGCGCTCCAATCGCCGACGCGATCTTCCCGGGCCGCATGCCGGTGTTGCGGGGCGGCAGGACCACGAAGGGAACGTTCATCGTGTGCCGGAAGAGATTGGGGCCGCCCTTCCGCGCGTAGACGGCCCGGCTGTGGAAGTAGGCCACGCTCTGGGGATCCTGTCGGGACCACATTCTCTCCTCCTCGGTGACCGTGGTGCGGAACATGTGGCTCCGCGCGAAGGAGTGGTCCGCGGTGATTATGACGAGGGTGTTCTCGCGGAGGCGGAGCTTCTCCACGGCCTTGAGCATGATGTCGAGGTGATCGTTGAGATAGCGGATGTTCCCCAGGGTGCGCGCCGAGGAATGGATGAAGTTCGTCTCCCAGAGGGCGCGGAGATAGTAGCCCAGCGGTATCCACGAGGGGCTGTGGGGGGTGTTGATATGCGCGTAGAGGAAGAACTTCCTGTTCTGCTGCTCCTGGAAAAACTCGAGTATGCGCCGTATGTTCTCCGGGTGCTCGGACGTTTCCATGGTGTAGTCGTAGTTCTCGTCGAAACCGAGGTCCACCCCCACGGAGGAGACCCCGTGTCCCTGGGCGTTGCAGCTTATCTGCTTGGTGAAATAGCCGCGCCGCGAGAGCTCGTCGCCCAGCGCCGCGAACTTCAGGGCGTGGAACTCCTCCTGGTTCTCCTTTGTGACGATGTTCCGGAAAACCGGGAGCCTGCTCTCCGTGTAGGGACGCGACGTCCAGAGCGATACGATCGAGGGCCGCGTCACCTGCCCCGCGGAGAAGACGCCGTCGAAGAGGAGTACCTCCTTCGCGTAGCGGTCCAGGGAGGGGGTGATGGTATTTCTCGGCCCGATGCGCTTCACCGCCTCGTCGGGTGAATGGGCAGCGAAGAGCCCGGGGTATTCGTAGAGATCGATATGGTTCTTGGCGAAGCAGTCGAAGATGATGTAGGCGATGTTCAGGTGCCCGGAGCGGGACCTGTCCGCGCGCGAGAACACGCGCGGCGAGCCGATGAAGAGGTACGGCCTCTCGCCGGGGGCCTCGAACTCCAGGACGAGCCTGCCCGCCCCGCCGGGCACGGGAACGCGCAGGCGCTCCCACCCCGTGTATTCCGGAAGAACGCTCCTCCCCGGGTGCCTGAGATAGAACCAGATGGATGAAAGGACGCTGGAATAGCGGAACGGCAGTATCGACGGTTTTACCTCGCGGCTGATCGTTTTCCGCAGAAGCACAGTGGAGGAAGTGCCCGCGTGAGTGATGGTGATGGTCCCCTCGCCGCCCGCTCCGTACAGGGAGGGAAACGCGGCGTCGAGTTCCAGGAAGCGCTCGCTCCCCTGGGCGGCCCCCAGCCGGTACTCTATCCGCGTCCCGCTCTTGAGGGTCAGGGAAGCCTTCTGCGACGTATAATAGAAGATCCGCCCCGTGGAATACTTCAGCCGGTTCGGCAATTTCGCGGCGTCGTACGGGTCCGGGTCCACGTAAAATTCCTTTTCGCGGAGCGCGTCGCCCAGGAGGAATTCGCGGTCCTTCGCGTCCAGCGGGTTCTTCACCGAGGCGCCCGCGAGGCCCCGTACCAGGTCGAGCTCCAGCTCCTCGACGCCGTCCCCGCGGTATTCCAGGCGGTCCAGGACCCCCCGGAGATACGCCTGGTCGTCGGGGAAGAAGAAACGGGTGTACCATACCACCATGAAGACGAGGAGGACGATACCCGTGCCGGCAAGGGAAAGCACCGCAATCTTCAACACCCGGTGGACCTTGCCGAGGATCGGAAACTGTTTCATTGCATAGAGTCCTATCCAGATGGCGGCGATGATTTTGATCGCCATGGAGACGGAGGGATATATCGCGCGAATTGTCCCGACGTGGGAAAGCGCGACGAGCGACAGGGCCACGCAGGCGAGCGCCACGGTTATGTTCCGCAGTGCGGTCGCGTGCGGCGCGGCGACATTTTTAATGCGGCGCGCGTATTCATTCCAGGAGCGTTTCATATCATACATTATAAAAAATCACCCTCATCTTCACTGCCGTACGAGGGGGAAGATGAACTCGTTCTTTATCAGCACGTCGTTGTTGCGCTTCACCCAGTCGAAAAGTATCCTCTTCATGCGCGCCAGGTTCACCGGGTCTTTGCCGGCGATGTTGGCACGCTCCGCGGGATCGGCCTTCGTGTCGTAGAGCTCGTATTCCACGCGGTCCGGGAGCGGCATGTAGATCAGCTTGTAGCGGCCGTCGTGGGCGTAGCGGTGCTTCGCCAGGTTCACCAGGTCGCGGTATCCGTCGTTCAGGACGATCTGGTTGTCGAAGTGGAAATCGATCTCCGAGATGCCCGTGATGTCCGGGTAGAGGATGCGCAGCTTCTGGAAGAAGAGGTCGTCGCGCATGGAGTTGTCAAACCAGATGCCGGTCTCGCCGAAGGCGACGAGCTTCGGGGCGGCTTCTCCTTTCATCGCCGGCACCAGCGACACCCCTTCCATGCGCGTGGGCGTCTTCTGCCCGGCAAGTTCGAGCAGCGTCGGGGCGATATCGACGTGGCGCACGATATCCGGTATCTCCCTCCGAACGGCGCCGCTTTTAGGATAATGGATGATAAGCGGTATCTTCGTGGAATAGGAGCCGCGGAAATGCTCCCCGTGCCCCATGCCGAGAATTCCCTCGTAGAGGTTCTCGCCGTGATCCGAGAGCACCACCACGATGGTGTTCTCCAGCTTCCCCGACTCCTTCAAGTGCGCCATGATGCCCCCCACGGCGTCGTCGAAGGAACGAAGCCCGCCGTCGTAGAGGGCGCGCACCTGCTCTATGTCGCGCGGCGTCACCTTCTCGCACCCGCTTTCCCCCTCGAGCGATATGGTCCGCTGCTTGAAGTACTTGTACTGCCCGTCGTAGCCACGGTCCGCGTATGTAAGATAGTACGGGTGGGCCGGCGCGTAGGGAAAGTGCGTGGACGAGAAGAAGGTGGCTATGAAAAAGGGCCTGTTGCCGGAGCGCTCCACCTCGCCGATGATCCTGTCGCGCACCAGCCCCGGCGGGCAGAAGTACGCCGAGTCCCGCAGGACCGGGAAGAGCCGGAGCCCCAGCTTGCCGGTGAGGAACGGCAGGAGGAACGCGTGGTTCTCGATGATCGCCTGCTGAATGACGCTGTTGAAGTTGAAGTAGGGCGTATCGACGCGCTCGAAGCCAAGGTCAATGCGCGTGAAAATGTCACCGGCGTAGTCACCCACCACGGCGGTATGGTATCCGCGCTCCCTGAAAATCCTCACGATGGAGCCGAAGTCGCGGTTCAGGTCGCGCGAGGAGGGGAACATGTGCCGGATGCCGTGGGTCGCGGAGAACTGCCCCGTGAGAATGGACACCCACGACGGAAAAGTCCGCGGCACCTCGATGTACGCGTTTGTGAACGACGTCCCCCGCGAGATCAGCGCGTCGATGTGAGGCGTCGTGTCCCGGAAATAGCCGTAGCCGCTGAAATGGTCCGGGCGCAGGGCGTCGGACCCGAGGATGAGGACATTGGGGGCCGACGGCGCGCTTCCCTGGAGTGCGGATGGAGACGGCGTTGTGTAATACAGCGCAGACGCGACAAGTACACAGGCGACAGCGAGGGCGTACAGCACCGCGAAGCGGAACCGCTTACCCCTGAGCGCGCCGGCTATCGCCAGGGCAACGGCGCCGGTTACGATGAGTGCGAGGAGAACAGTGTAGAGCGAAGGCCGGGTATGGTGCGTCAACGCGTCGAACAGCAACGCCACGGCGCGGCCCTTGACATAGAAGTTGTTGATATAGATCTGCGGATAGAGGACCAGGTCCCGCATGAAGGCCAGGAGCGCGATGATGATGGTCCCCCCGGCGCCGATGAAAAACGCGCTCCGGCGTGACACGCTCCGGCCGGCAAGCTCCTGGAATCCCCGCAACGCCGAGTGGAAAAGGTACCCCAAAAGGAGCCCTATCGCCAGGTAGACCGCCATCACCCGCACGATGAAAAGGACGATGAACCCCAGGAAGTTCTGCATGATGAAATCCACCACGGCCTGGCTCGTGTTGCCCATGTAGGACATGGAGAGGTTGTTCACGAGGCCGTAGAGGAAGAGAAGCGCCATTGCGGCCGCCCCGCCCAGGACAGGCAGGCGCGGACGGATCATGTCCCGGATTGTATCCAGCAGGTTTTTCACTATCATAGAAAGACACCGCGCGAGGCAGCGGGTTACAAGAATGATAGCACGCGGCCCAGGAATCAATGATTATTTTTACCATTGACAGAACCTGTGATGGGGGTAGCTTTTGCAAAATTTTCAGAGGTGTGTCGGATGGGCGCGTTTTTCAGTAAAGCCGTGCACAGGATCCGGAAGATCCGTGAATTCATCGAGGAATCGGATTCCTTCATATACGTTGTCGCGACGGGCCTTTTCGGGGGGCTCTTCACCCTGGGCCTGCTCTACCGCCTGCGGATCCTCTACATGATCCAGGTGGACACCGCGTTCACCGTATCACGGACGCCTGGCCTGCTCTTCCTCAAGGGGCTCTTCAACGAGTCGCTTTTCGCCCTGCTTACCGCGGTCCTCTTCTGGGCGGTCCTCGAAGGCATCATGTACCTCGTACGTCGGGAACCCGGCCGCGCGCTCAAGACTTCCTTTATCGTCCTCGCGAGCGTGATCGCCTTCGGCACCGCCTTCATATATAACACGAGCTATCACTTCTGGGTTTCCATGAACACGGGTCTCACCCGGGACCTCATCTTCGAGGCTGCCGCCACCACGCGCATAGAGGAAGCAGCCCGCTTCCTGAAGCCCGCCGACGCGATCTTCTTCCTTGCCCCCCTGGCCGCGCTCTGGCTCTATCTCCTCGGAAGGCGCTTCGTGGTATGGCGTAACCGCCTCTCTGTCGGACTGGCTGCCCTCGCGGCGCTGGTCTATGCGGTCCATTCGCTCTTCGCCGCCACCACAGTCGAGGGCGGCATGTCCAGCGCGCCGGTGAACTATACCATCGCGAGTTTCTTCGAGAGGAACAACTGGAACGCGAGCGAGACGTTCGGCGGCAAGGCGAACGGGCGCACCGACCAGCACCGCTCCGTGGAGCTCATCGACGGGAAGTTCGTGACGGGAGGCGGCGGTTCGGAATCGCCGGGAGTGCACTATGCGCAGCGCACCCGGTGGAACGTGCTCTACATCGTCATGGAAAGCATCGGCCGGGAGTACATCTTCAATACAAGCAAGGGCAACCCAATGCCCATGCCCTTCTATCACGATCTTTCGAAGAAGGGGCTCTTCCTCGACTACCACTTCTCTGTGGGCAACACGAGCCCCAGGTCGCTCTACTCCATGCTGAGCGGACTGTATCCCTCACCGCGCGTGCAGATGTTCTGCACCAGGCCGGACGTGAAGATACCCTCGCTCAGGAATTTTCTCGGCGACGGGTACGATGCCTTCCTGGTGACCCCGGGGTCCCTGGACTGGTTTTTTCCAAAGGGATTCATGCGGAACTCCGGTTTCAAGGACATCCTCGGATTCAAGGAAGTGGAAGGCCGCGTGATCCGGGACTCCTACGGCAAGAACGACATCGACGTGGTCGATTTCTTCATCCGGCGGCTTAAAAAATCCGGCAACGGCCCCTTCCTGGCGGTCTACTACAGCTTCGCGGCGCACTGGCCCTACGTCGATTTCGGCGAGGAGTACCGCATCTTCAAGAACACCGAGAACCGGCTCAGCAGATATTACAACAACATCAACATGCTGGACCGTCAGATCAGGAAAATCTTCGATTACCTCACGGAAGCGGGTCTCATCGACAACACCATCGTGGTGATCCTGAGCGACCACGGCGAGGCCTTCAACCAGCACCCCGGCGTGTGGATCCATTCCCGTGACAGCTACAACGAGAACTTCCGGGTGCCGGCGCTCCTCTACCAGCCAAAACTCTTCACCCCCGCCCGGGTGACGGTACCCACGACGCACGCCGATATCGTCCCCACGCTCCTGGACGCCATGGGCATACGCTACAACCGCCGCCTTGTACAGGGCGAATCGCTCCTCAAAAACAGGCTGCGGCGCAAGTACATCTTCCTCTTCGGCAACGAGAACACCATCACCACGGTCGGCGCGGACCGCATCAAGCTGCAGTACTCCTTCAGGGACAAGGACTGCTGGGTCTTCGACCTGAACAAGGACCCGGGTGAGCTGAAGAAACTCCCCTGTGACGGCCATGACGAGCAGCTGCAGGCGATGATGTTCTACCACCAGTATCAACCGAAAATACTGGAGGAGTACAACGAGAGCCTCAAAAACGGCACCGACTTCCACGGCGAGAGGCACCTTTTCGCGAAATGAGCGCTTCGGTCCCGCCTGTACGCGATGGTAAAATTTTCTTGACTTTCTCCCGTGCCGTAGGAGTATCGCAACGCTTTCATAAAACCACCATCAAGGAGTCAGTTCGATGAAAAAGCGTTTCATTGCATATTCAGTTCTCGCGATCGCGGCCGCGTTCGTCGTTTCGGGCTGCGGCAACAGCCATATCGGCGCCTACAAATCGGCGATTTCCGATCTCGTCGACGCCAAGGAAAAGTTCATCAGCCAGGCGAGCAGCGCGTCGAATGCCCAGGCGCTGGCGGACGCGACCAAGTCCTTTGGAGAGAGCATCGACAAATTCGTGGCCGCGCGCACGGACCTTTTCATGAAGTATCCCCAGCTCACGGATCGCGCACCCTTCCCCGAAGCCATCACGAAAATACTCGAACAGTCGTCCAAGCTCGACGAGAAGATCGACAGCGTCATCATCCCCGCCATTGAGAAGTTTCCCGGCGACGCGGGCGTCATGGCCGCCTGGGAAGCGCTGAATAGGAAAAGAGCGTCCCTTTAAAAAACCTGCTTGAAATTTTCACGGGAACTCGTCTGATAGAACATATCAGGCGAGTTCTTTTTTAGGGGCATTCATGGCCATACCCAGGACGTTCATAGCGGCTCTGATCATCGCGTTCCCGCTCACGCTCGCGGGGCAGTCCGGCCACCCCGACGTCACGGATGCGCTGTCACAACTCATCTCCTTCCAGGACAAGTGCGCAACACGGCTTAAAGCCGCCAGGACGGGCGATGATGTCGCGGCGGCCCTGAAGGATCTGGGCGACGGGATGAGGGACCTGGGAGCGCGGTTCGCGGAGCTGGAAAAGAAGTATCCCCCTCTATTCTCCAAAGACACGCAGATTCCTCCGGATATCAGCAGGCTCATCGCCGATTCCGGGAAAGCGAGCAGGCGTCTCTCGGAAATCACCCTGATAAGTCTCTACCGGTACGGCACGGAACAGGCGGTGGGCACCGAGCTGGAACGGCTCAAGAATACCGTCAAAGCGCTCTCGATGCCGCCGTCCAGGTCCAGATAGCGGCGCTACGCCCGGTGAGCCGCGGCGGACCCGCCCGCGAAGAAGGCCCTGGCGAAGGTGAACGCGTAAAGAAAGGCGGCGGCCAGTCCCGCGGGCATCCAGGACTCTCCCAGCGGCGCGAGCACGGCCACGGCAATCCAGTGAAGCGAGTTGAAGATCCACGGCCTGAAACGCAGGGGAAAGTCGCCGTGCCGCATGATGACCAGCATTCCCGTCTGGTTCCACCCGTAGAGTGATATGTACCCGTGCGCCGCCAGCACCATTCTGGGAACGGTGCCCGCCGGGCCGGAAGGATCGAAATGCCGGGCGGCGATGTATCCTATCCCGGTGAGCGCGCTCATCACGAGCATGGCCATGCCGGAAGCGAGGATGCTTTTCCGCTGTATCCCCGGTGCCCCGCGCAGAAACAGGATGAAGATCACCACGACGGAGGCGAACAGAGCCATCGATATGACCGCTTGGGCGAACTCCCAGCCGGCTACGATGAACACGAAGAAGACTATGACGCCGGCGTTGACCGCCCAGAACGAAAGGTCGTGCAGGAACCGTTCCAGGCGCGTGGCCGGTTTCCCGATAAATGAAAACATCACCGACATGGTGACCAGTGACACCGGAAAGGAAAAACCGAGGAAGAAGATGTCGATATCGAGCTTCGGCGGAAGGGTGAAGCCGGTATACGTTTTCACGATCATCATCGCTGCGGAAATGGTGATGGCCGTGGAGAGGCACAGGAGCGACGCGTGAAGGAACCTGTCGGAGGCTGACGACTCCCCCGAGAAGAAATCGCGCGGAAAAAAAGAGAAGCGCCGCGTCCTTTCCGACTCGACGATGACGGCCAGGAGCAGGGCGGAGCCGATAGCGGCCGGGTAGAGATCCAGGGCCGCGCTCGCCGTGAAGGCGAGAGCCCCGGCGATGAAAAGCGCGGATCTCCGGGTCACGGTTCCCCCGCCGGAATGGCAGAGCAGTAGGAATCCGCCGGCGCACAGGTTGAACAGGAACACGTGGAGCCTTTCGAAGCTGACAGGTCCCGCCCCCGGAGCGGCGTTGACAAAGCCGAACAACAGGGCGGATGTCGTGATGACGAGAAGAAACAGTTTCAGCCAGACATTCATTGCGGTACCGGTTCACCGTCGAAGTTTCAGGAAGAATGGAGCTTGTCACACGAGCAGTGACCGCGATACTGTCGCGCACACGGCTCTTTTTCGCAATTAAAATTTCACATGCATGGATCGTCCCTCATGGCACAGTACACATTGATAGCCACATCGGCGTTCGGCATCGAATCGGTCGTGGCCGACGAGCTCCGCGCCCTCGGATACGAAAACCTCGTCGTCGAGAACGGACGGGTGAAGTTCCGGGGCGATCTCCTCGACGTGGCGCGCTGCAATATCCGTCTCCGGACGGCGGACCGACTGCTCCTGGAACTTAACGAGTTCGTCGCGAAGGACTTTGAGGAGCTCTTCCAGGCGACCCGCGCGGTGCCCTGGGAACATATCATCCCCGAGAGCGGGAAGATGCACGTCACGGGTAAATCGATCAAGTCGACGCTCTTCAGCGTACCTGACTGCCAGTCGATCGTGAAGAAGGCCGTGGTGGAATCGATGAAGAGGAAGTACGGGAAAACCTGGTTCAGCGAAGACGGACCGGTATTCAAGATAGAGATAGCGCTCCTCAAGGACCGGGGCTCGCTCACCATCGACACCAGCGGGCCGGGTCTGCACAAGCGCGGCTACCGGCGCGGCGGGGGCGAGGCGCCCCTGCGGGAAACGCTGGCGGCCGCCATGGTGCTCCTGAGCCGCTGGGACGCATCCAGGATCCTGGCGGACCCGCTCTGCGGCTCGGGAACCATCCCCATAGAGGCGGCGCTCATCGGCAAAAACATCGCGCCGGGACTGAACCGCCCGTTCGTGTCCGAGGAGTGGGCAATCATCCCGAAGAAGCACTGGAAGCTGGCCCGCGACGAGGCCCGCGCGGCGGTGCTGGACGTGAAGCCCGTCATCCTGGCCTCCGACATCGACGGGAAGGTTTTCCGGACCGCGCGGGAAAACGCCGAAAACGCGGGCGTGTCGGACTGCATCACCTTCCAGAGGAAACCCGTATCCGAGTTCAGCTCGAAGAGAAAATACGGGTGCATCATCACCAACCCGCCTTACGGCGAGCGTCTGGGAGACCTCCGGCAGGCGGAAGCGCTCTACAAGGAAATCGGCGGCGTGTTCTCGCGTCTCGATACATGGTCGTGCTTCATCATATCGCCCCACGAAAACTTTGCGCGGCACTTCGGAAAGCCCTCGGACCGCAACAGAAAGCTTTACAACGGGAAGATAAAGTGCTATCTGCACCAGTACTTCGGCCCCCTGCCGCGGAAAAAAAACCGCTCCACGGAACATGAGTCCGGGGAGCGGTCCTTTCAACCCGATGACGGGGAGAACGGCGGCGATTAAATCGCCCTCGCCCTCCTGAGCCAGTCGGCGCGCCGCGAGCGCCATGCCGCCGCCTGGGAGGAATAGTTGATCGCCGTCTCGCAGGTGATCATCTGCCGCGTCAGGTCCCGTATTGTGGTCGCGCTGTTCACCGACCGCAGCCAGCTCGCCCGGCGGGATTTCCACGCGAAGGTCTGGGCCTCGAATTTCAGGTGCGTCTCGAACTCGACGAGGAGCCTTTTCAGGGAGTTGATATTGTCGCCCGCGGAACGGATATCGGCCATCCAGGCGTCCCTGCGGCCGCGCCACTCGTCCGACTGCTTGTTGTAG
>JAGODF010000123.1 GCA_017998375.1 Spirochaetota bacterium | reverse complement strand
TCCGGGAAGAGAGCCTCCTCGTCGAGGGCGCCATCGCGGCGGACGATCGCAGCCGGATATCGATACGGCGCCGGGTGGTGCCCGACGGAACGCAGGGCGCGAGCTCCTCCACCACGCGGCTGGAGGTGATCGAACGCTTCCGGGACGCGACCCTGATTCGCTGCGTTCCACTCACCGGTCGCACCAACCAGATACGCGTGCACCTCGATCATATCGGCCATCCGCTCATGGGCGACAAGCTCTACGGCAGGACCGATGACCAGTTCCTGGAGTTCGTGAACCGGGCGCGCGCCGGCAACCATGAACCGCCGCCCTGGTGCGACGCGCCCAGGCAGATGCTCCACGCACGCAGGCTCTCCTTCCGGCACCCGGTGAACGGCGCGCCCCTCAGCTTCGAAGCCCCCGTGCCGGATGATATGCGGCGCCTGATGGATTCACTGCGGGACGCGGGCGCCCAATATACTACTTGATTATTTATCACGCTCTCCTTTCAATGATCGGGTCATTATCTTTCGCTGAATTCCAGTTCCCGGATGGTGGTATCGATGAGCACGGTCCTGCATGTCGACAACAGCAATCTGTACAAGGCGCTCCTGAAGGAAAAATTTTCCGAGTTCGGCTGGCGGTACCTTTCCGCGAGCGGCATCAAGGATTCGCTGGACGCCATCGAGAAAAACGGAGTGGACCTCATCATCACGGCGCTGGAGCTCGAGGAAGGAAGCGGCGAGGAGCTGGTCAGTGCGGTCAACGCGGGAAAGCATAGGGAAGTCCCGATTGTCATCATCACGTCCAGCGAGTCGCTGGACGTGAGGAAGCGGCTTTTCTCGATGGGGGCGATAGATTTCATTCCGAAAAACATATCGGCCGAACAGCTCAAGGAGTACATCGAGAAGCTCATCAGGCGCGACGCGGTCCTCGACGGCATGAAGGAGCTGTCGATAGCCGTCCTCGACGACAGCGAGCTTGATCTCAAGCACATGAAATCGATCCTGGAGTTCCACGGGCTGACGGGCGTGGACTTCTACCGGAATCCCGACGACCTTCTCCGCGGCGGGAAGCGGTACGATATCTACCTTCTCGACGTGGTCATGCCGAAGTATTCCGGCGATCAGGTCGTCTACCAGATACGGCGCCGGGATAAAAGCTGCGTGATAATCGCGGTATCCGGCATCGATCATTTCAAGACGATCGCGGGAATTCTACTCTCCGGCGCCGACGATTACATCATGAAGCCGTTCAACGAGAGCGTCTTCATGGCGAGGCTCAAGTCCAGCGTGCGCGCGCTCATGCTGGTGCGCGACGTGGAGAAAAAGAACGCCGAGCTCGAGGCGATGGTCATCACCGACGGCCTCACGAAGCTCTACAACCGCCAGTACCTCTACGCGCAGCTCGACAACGAGGCGAAGAAGGCCTCGCGCTACGGCCGCGACCTGTCCATCATCCTGTTCGATGTGGATGATTTCAAAAAGGTGAACGATTCCTTCGGGCACCAAGTGGGTGATTCCGTGCTGGTGAAGATCGGGCAGGCGATCAGGGAGAGTGTCAGGGAGGTTGATATTGTGGGCCGTTACGGTGGGGAGGAGTTCCTGGTCATCCTCCCCGAAACCGGTATCGACAGCGCGCACATGCTCGCCGAGCGCATACGACAGAAGATCGCCGCGCTGCGCCCGGGCGTTGACGCGCGCGTCACGGTCAGCGGCGGCGTGGTCGCCCTGCGCGAGGACACCACCGCGAAGGACCTCCTCGCCGACGCGGACACCCTGGTCCACCGGGCGAAGAAGGCCGGGAAGGACCGGGTTGAACGGCGCCAGGCGCCTTGACTGGCCGCTTTCATTACTGTCCGGGGCGCCTGAATATCAAAAAATCCGATATGTCGTATCAATAATCCTGTTTTTTTCTTGACTGGTTCCCGCTTTACGCGGGACTTTTCGGTATGGACCCGGTATATTTTGACAACGCGGCCACCTCCTGGCCAAAGCCCCCGGCGGTGATCGAGGCCATGAACGCGTTCAATCGGGGCGTGGGCGCAAGCCCGGGGCGGTCGGGGCACCGACTTTCCATCGAGGCGGGGAGGGTGATGCAGGAAGCAAGGGAGCTCCTCGCGGAGCTTTTCAATGCCGGGGATTCCCTGCGGATCGCCTTCACGAAGAACGCCACCGAAGCGCTCAACATCGCGGTCTTCGGTCTCCTGGAGCCCGGCGACCATGTCATCACCTCCTCGATGGAACACAACTCGGTCATGCGGCCGCTCAGGCACATGGAGCGCCGCGGAGTGGAGCTCTCGATCGTCCGCAGTTCATCATCGGGAGCGATAGAGCCGGATGATATCATCCCCCTCATCAAAAAAAACACACGGGCGATTTTCATCACCCACGCCTCGAACGTGACGGGCACCGTCATCCCGGTGGAGCGAGTAGGGAATATTGCGCGCGAGCACGGACTGGTGTTCTGCGTCGACGCGGCCCAGACAGCGGGTTCGCTTCCCATCGACATTGAAACAATGAACATCGACCTGCTGGCCTTTACCGGGCACAAGTCCCTCTTCGGGCCGCAGGGGACCGGCGGGCTCTATGTCCGGAAGGATCTGGAGCGTGAAATGGATTTCTTCATGGTGGGCGGCACCGGCAGCCGCTCGGAGTTCGAGGAGCAGCCGGAGTTCATGCCCGACCGGTACGAGGCGGGGACACCCAATGCCATCGGCATCGCCGGGTTCGCGGCGGGCGTGGAATTTGTCCGCGCGACCGGAATTGACGCTATACGCGATACCGAGTCGCGGCTGGCGCGCGTACTCGTTGACGGGCTGGGGGGCATCCCGGGTGTGACGCTCTATGGAACCGGCGATGCGGGTGAGCGGATGCCCGTGGTGTCCTTCAACGTCGCGGGCATGAGCCCATCGGATGTGTCGCTGCGCCTGGACGAGGAATTCAACATCATGTCACGGCCCGGGCTACACTGCGCGCCCGCGGCGCACCGGAGCATCGGCACTCTGCCGGAAGGAACGGTGCGCTTCAGCCTCGGGTATTTCAATACTATGGCGGAAGTCGAATACGCGGTGGGCGCCGTCGGGAAAATCGCGCGCGGATGATGAACTGATGCGATTTTCATTCGAGGAGTTTGATGTACACGACATCCCCCTCCCTTGAGGGGAGGGGACATCCCGGCAAAGCCGGGACACCCGGACTCCCCCCTCAAGGGGGAGGAGGAATTTAGAAAAACCTGCTTTTCGGAGGAAACCATGCCGCACACGATTGACGCGAAGGGGCTTGCCTGTCCGCAGCCGGTGATACTGGCGAAGAAGGCGCTCGACGAGCACGGGGACGCGATCATCCTCGTCGATAACCAGACCGCGGTGGAAAACGTGACGCGCATGGGGAAGAGCCGCGGGTGCACTGTCGAGGTCAAGTCAGCGCCCGGCGGCGCACACGAGATCCATCTCTCTGCGGGAACGGATGCCGCCCAGACTGCGAAGGCCGGAAATGCGAGGCCGCAGTCCGGCCCCTCGGTGTTCGTGCTTTCTCAGGACCGGATGGGGCGCGGCGACGATGAGCTTGGGTACGTGCTCATCAAAGCGTTCCTCCACACGCTGCCGGACCTGGAGCAGCTTCCCGACACGCTGATCATGTACAACACCGGAGCGAAGCTCGCGGCAGAAGACTCCGAGGTGCTGGAGGACCTGAAAAAGCTCGAGGAGATGGGCGTGGAGATACTCGTCTGCGGGACCTGCGCCAACTACTTCGGGCTTTCCGGCAAGATCGCCGCGGGGAAAATCTCGAACATGTACGACATCGCCGGCGCCATGGCGTCGTCCGGCAGGCTCGTAATGCCATGAGGGACGAGACTCCCTACATGGTGGTTCTTTTCAGGGCGGTGAGCCACGCGATGAAGGCGGAGCGCGTTCTCAAGGAGAGGGGCATTCCCATCAAGCTCATCCCCGTCCCGAAGCACATAAGCTCGGACTGCGGCGTCTGCATCAGGTTCGCCCCTGCCAGCAGAGCCGAGGTCGAGGCCGCACTGGCGGGGGCGGTCGACGTTCAGGAAATCCGTTCACTGAAGTGAATATCATCCCCGTCTCTTTTCCGCTGTCATTCCCGCGCATGCGGGAATCTATCCGTGGCATTCGTGTGATGCCGGCATCCCCACCTGCGCGATGGCGGCCTTCATGGGATTCACCCTGATTGCCGACGGGGCTTGCGACGGAACGGGAATTCTGAGGGTGCAGCATCGTAATCGGTGAAAAATTTTAGAAATTCATGTAATTCTGCAGTAGTATACGTCTGATACGGGTGTGATAATGAAAACGATACTGCGAGTGATTTTTATCGCGACGATAATAACCGGTATGGCCGGGGGATGCGGAAACATGAACGAGAAAAAACGGGACGGCGCCGGCGACGTGAAGATACGGGTGTACAGCGTGGAGCGGGGCGGGATGATAGAGGTCGACCGCGTGGTGAAATCCGACGATGAGTGGCGCAGGCAGTTGACCCAGGAGCAGTACCTTGTCGCGAGGAAAAAAGGGACCGAGAGGCCCTTTACCTGCGCGTTCAACGCGAACAAGGCACAGGGGCTGTATCGCTGCGTGTGCTGCGGCAACGATCTTTTCGTTTCCGACACGAAATTCGATTCGGGCACCGGCTGGCCGAGTTACTACGCGCCGGTGCATCCGGACAACGTGCGCACGGAGGAGGACCGCAGCCACTTCATGACGAGGACCGAAGTCCTCTGCGCGCGATGCGACGCGCACCTGGGCCACGTCTTCGACGATGGCCCGCCGCCCACGGGGAAGCGTTACTGCATGAACGGGGCTTCGATGACATTCGTTCCCAGGTAAACGGGCGGCGCCTTCCGGAAAAAGATATTGACTCGCCGCCTCGCGTCATGGAGTATACTGCCATGACTGGAGCGAGGTTCAATGGCTGATTCCTGCGACATGAAGAAGCTCAACGCGCTCCGCCTCACGGAGTCGGTGACCGGCTCCGGGTGAGCGGCGAAGATAGGTCCGGCGGACCTGTCCGAGGTGATGCGGAGCATCACCGTGAAAATAGGAGCGAACGTGATCGTGGGAATGGAAGGTTCCGACGACGCGGGAGTCTATCGCCTTTCGGACGATATCGCCCTGGTGCAGACGCTCGATTTTATTACGCCGATAGTCGATGATCCTTTCACCTTCGGCCGCATCGCCGCCGTGAACAGCCTCTCCGATGTCTACGCGATGGGCGGCACCCCGCTGACGGCCATGAACATCGTCTGCTTTCCCACGTCGCTTTTCAGCCTCGACCGGCTCACGGCAATCCTGAAAGGCGGCCTTTCCGCAATCGAAGAGGCCGGCGTGCAGCTTCTGGGCGGCCATTCCGTGGATGACAGGGAGCTGAAGTACGGGCTTTCCGTGACGGGACTCGTCCATCCGGGGAAAGTGCTCACGAACACGGGCCTTCGCGACGGCGACGCCATCGTCCTCACCAAGCCGCTGGGGACCGGCATCATCGCGACGGCTGTTAAGGCGGGGCTTGCGCCGGGCGAGATCATCGCGCCCTTCGAGAAATCGATGGCGACGCTGAACAGGGCGGCGGCGGACGTTATGCGCGACTTCCCGGTCCGCGCGTGCACCGACGTGACCGGCTTCGGCCTCATGGGCCACCTGAAGGAGATGCTCGGCGGCAGCGAGCTCGAAATAGAGGTCGATGCCTCGGCGCTTCCGGTGCTCCCCGGCGCGCGGGATTTCGCGTCCCAGGGGCTGAACCCGGCCGGGCTCTACCGGAACCGTGACTTCGCCGGCGGCCTGGTGACAGTCGGGAAAGATGTCTCCCTGGAGCTGGCGGACATCGTGTTCGATCCGCAGACTTCGGGGGGGCTCCTCATCGCGCTGGAAAGCGCCGCCGCGAAAGAACTTTGCAACGCGCTTCGCAGTGCGGGAATAGCGGACGCCGCGGAGATCGCCCGGATCGGACCTTCCGGCGGGCCGGCGATACGGCTGGTCTAGGACGCGGCCTCCGGCGGCGGTAGCGCGCCGTTTCCCGAGGGGCGGGATTGTTTTCCCCGGAGCTCGAACCTTTGTATGTGGGTGATGAGGTCTCGGGCGCGCTCGTCGAGCTTTGACGAGAGCGCCCGAACCGCGTCCGCGTTCTCCGACGACTGCTGCGCGATCCTGCCTATCTCGAACATGCTTTCCGTCATCTCCCTTATCACCTGGCCCTGTTCGCGCGACGAGGTCGTGATATCGCCCGATATCCGGCCGAAGTTCTCTATGGCCGATTCCGTTTCGCGGTTGCGTTCCGCCAGGGACCTGGTGAACAGGTGCGATTCCTCTATCACGCGCGCCGTTTCCTGGATGTTCGACCGGACCTCGGTGAAGATGCGCGATGTCAGGGTGATGTACTCCAGTTCATTGCCGATCTTGGTCGAGTGCTCGCCGATGTTTTTCCTGATGCTATTTGCCAGGGACGTGGTCTGGTCCGCGAGCTTGTTCACCTCGTCGGCGACCACCGCAAAGCCGCGGCCGTGCTCCCCCGCCCGCGCGGCCTCGATGGAAGCGTTGAGCGCGAGGAGGTTGATCTGCTCCGCGATGTCGTTGATCTGGTTGACCATCTCATCGATGTTCTTCACGTAAGAGCTCAGCTCCTCCATGGCGGTAACCGACCGCTGCAGCGTCTTTTCCCCCTCGACCGAGCGCTCCAGCGTCTGATTGATGTTCTCGCGGATGCCCTCGAACTTCCCGTGGAGTTCGCGGCTGTCCGCGCCCACCTGCAGTATCACCCCCCGAAGTCCCTCGAAGCGGTCCAGCTGCGACTTGATCGACGCGACGTTCGATTCGAAGGAGTTCGACATTTCGTCGAAGGCGCTGCTCGCCTCCTCGACGAAGGCGGTGAGGGAACTCGCGTTATCAGACTGGGTGCGCGCGGTGTGGTCCATTCTGCCGCTGTGGTCCATGAGCTCGTGGGCGCTCGATGATATGGTCTCGGCGACGCTCCTGAGGTTTTCCTTCATGTCGTACACGGAACGGTTGATCTTCTCGAACTCGTCCTTCACGAGGAGCTTCGTGGCATAGGCGTTGAGGTTGCCCTGCCCGACCTTTTCCAGGAAATCGATGATGATCGATATCTTCGACGTGATGGAGCGATTAAGCACCGACGAGATGAAAACCGCGCCGCCGAAACCGATGAGCGCGATGACGGCAAGCTTGACAAAGAACTCGATGGTGTCGGCGCCCCTGACCTGCAGTTCGTTCAGGGTGAGGAATCCGAGAACGAGAAAGGGCACCGAGGAGATGAACAGGACCGCCCAGGTGAGGCGGTTGATCAGCCTGATCCTGACGTTGGGCGTCACCGCGGGCCATTCGGGGAATACGCCGAGGGCGTAGACCTCCTGGGTGAAGACCTCGGTGAAGAGGAAGTAGAACACGATGCCGGAAAAGGCGGCGATGAACGTGGCGGTCCACATGAGTATGAGCTGCAGTTTCGTCAGTTCCAGGAGGAACATCGCCGGGACGATGGCCATCCCGAGGCCGACGATCCAGCGGAAGAAGGCGCCGATGCTGTGAACGTAGGGAAGCATGATGAGGCGCCGCAGCGCGCCGTCGTACTGGTCGCGGGACACGGGAGTGCCTGAAAGAAGGGAGCCGAAATAGAGGGTGATGGGCGCCACCGCGATCCTGTTGTTGATGAACGTGGTGACGAAGGAAACGGGAAACGCAATTGCACAGAGAACCATGAACCGGTACCACTGGTCCATGGTAAAATTGAAGGTTATCCATGCGATGAACACTATGACGGGGACCATGATGAAATAACTGACCGCCTCGGTCCTCAACAGGAATTTCGGAAAGAAGTTCTTCAGCGCCCTGCGGGCCTGCGGCGAGAGCTCGATGGATGGTACGCTCCGGGCCTGGTCGATCATGACGGGCTCCTGTGTGTTGCTCGCTGGTATGAACGGTGCGATGGTGGAAAAGCGTATCTGTTTGTATGGCGATACATCGCTTCATGCACCGCCCAACTAATGATTGGGACCCGGAAGGAGGATTTTGTCAAGCCTATTTGACCGGTCGCACATCGTGTTTTCAATTAGTTCTGCGGTGTGGCACCTGGAGCGTCATTACTTTCAAATACCGATGGCAGTTCAATGCAATATTGTGCTTTACAGCGGTTTCACCATGTGTAAGGGATTAAGATCGGATTGACCGGGCATGCCGTACGGTATTGGTCCGCGTCCAGGATTATTGTGAAATGCATAAAGTTCGATTATAATGGATGGTATGGTATGACAGGCAGGGCCGCCTCTTTTCTGTTGATAACGGTTTTTCTCGTGGCAACGGCACTTCTTGACGCTCAGTCGGCGTGGCGCTTGGTGCGCGATGAAAGCGGAATTCGGGTCTTCACGCGGGACGTCGCCGATTCGGACATGGACGAGTTCAAGGCGGTGACCGTGATAAATGCGCGCATCGAGGTGATATCAGAAATTTTCCGGGACGGGCCGGGCTACGTGAAGTGGATGGCCGACTGCATCGAGGCGCGCATCGTGAAGAGCATCGGGCGGGACACGCTCATCATCTATCACGCCACCAACGCCCCGTGGCCGGTGAACGACCGGGACGTCGTGGTGAAGAGCAGGGTGGTCCGCGATTACTCCCGCGGCAGCTTCACCGCGTACCTGGAGTCCTTTGATACGGACCTGGTCCCCCGCCGGAGCGACCGGGTGCGGATGACCAAACTCACCGCGAGTTTCGAGCTTGCCGTGGTGGACCGCGAGCACACCCGGGTCACCTACACGGTACTCGCGGATCCCGCGGGCTCCATACCGGCCTCGGTGACGAACTTCTTCGCGAAGAACAATCCCCACACCACGCTGAAGGGGCTGGGGCGCATGGCGAAGCTCGAAAGGTATATCGAGGCAGGAAGGAAGTCGGCAGATCTTCCCGAGGTGGAGAAGTATTTCAGGGAACACGCGAAATAAATCCATGGCACAAGCCGTCGTCTCCGTCACCGCCTGCCCCGATTACGCGCCCGGCGCGCTCAAGGAAAGGATCGCGTCCGCCGCGGAAACCGCCGGTATCGACCTCGCGTCCCTCCGTGGACTTCGCGTGGCGCTGAAGCCCAATCTCCTCACCTCCGCGAAGGCGGCTCGGGGCGTGGTTACCGATCCGGAATTTTTCCGCGCCGCCGCGGAGCTGGTGATAGACTGCGGCGGAAGCTGCGTCGTGGTGGAGTCTCCGTCGATCCAGTCGCTGGAGTCGGTCATGCGGCGGACAGGATATCTCGATATCGCCCGCCGCCTGGGTATCGACCTGGCCGATGAACGCGAAATTGCAACGGTGCGGTACGACGGCGCGAAGCGCTACAGGAGCGTCGAGGTTATGAAGCGCCTTCTGGATGTCGACGCTGTGGTGAACCTCCCCAAGTGCAAGACCCACGGACTCACCTACTTCACGGGCGCGGTGAAAAACCTGTTCGGTCTCATGCCGGGGAAGCGGAAGGCGGGCATGCATCTGAAGGCTCCAGGCGCCCGCGATTTCTCCGAGTTCCTGCTGGATTTCTACGCTATTCTCATGAAGGGCCTCCCCAACAGCCCGCGCTTCATCCATCTCATGGATGCAATCGTCGCCCTGGAGGGTGAGGGCCCCGGCCCTTCGGGGATGCCGAAACACCTTGGCGCTGTGATTGCCGGAGCAGACGCCCTCGCGGTGGACCTGGCCGCGGTGAGGACCGCCGGCCTCGACGAGAAGAAGGTCATCACGATAACGCTCGGATATCGGAGCGCCCTGGGCATACAAGCGCCGGGTGACATGTCGATCGTCGGGGACTTCGTTCCGGAGGCCGGCGGCGCGCTCCGGCCCGCGAGGAGCTCCATACTGGACCGCGGCGCCCGGTGGCCCGCCGCGCTGCGCACGCTGAAAAATCTCCTGGTGGAAAAGCCTGAGCCCGTGGAGGGACCATGCACGCTCTGCTATCGGTGCAGGGAGATATGTCCGGCCGGCGCGATATCTGAACGCGCGGGAAAGGCGAAGGTCCCGCGATACGATTACGGTGCCTGCATCAGGTGTTTCTGCTGCATGGAAGTGTGCCCGGAAGCGGCCATCAGGAAGGAGCGCGGCACATTCCAGTGGATTTTATGTAGATAACTATCCAGCAAAACGCACTTTCTGTGATGAAAAACGATAAACACTTGACAAAATGAACGAACGTTCGTATATAGAATGCTTGGGCGTATGCACGGGAATCCAGTTGAAAATGGTGTTTTATGGAAAAGTATATTGAACTTGTATTGAACCGGCCGAAGACCGTCCTTGCGATCCTCCTCCTGGTAACTATCGCCCTGGGCTCCGGCATACCGAAGCTTCGCTTCGACACCTCGGTGGACGTCATGATGCCGCAGCATGACGAGCAGTACCTGTATAATGAAGAGGTGAAGAAAGTCTACGGGAACAACGGGAAGCTTATCGTCATGAACCTTTCGGCGCCCAACCTGTGGAGCCGGGAGTTTTTCCAGAATGTCGACCGGCTCACGGACGATATCGAGGAGTACCGCACTTTCGATGAGGAAAAGGAAAACGGGAGGCTGGAGAAATTCCGGGCCCTGTCCCGGGTGCCGGGCGCATCCCGCGAAACGCTGCTTGCGGGATTCCAGGATGATCCCGTATACCGGAGAGCGCTCGAGCGGGAGATGGACGGGCTGCCCCTGCGGGGCTCGCGCGCCCGATTAGGGCGCGCTTCGCCCCGTCAGTTATGCGCCCGAAGATCGGCGCCATGGCTGGCGGGGCAACACCTTTCGTATCGGACAATCAGCTTCAGGATGGGCTTGTTGACCAGCTTGTCGACCCGGTTGCGGATGCGGCGGGCGCGCTTGATC
>JAGODF010000122.1 GCA_017998375.1 Spirochaetota bacterium | reverse complement strand
CCTCCGGAGGAGCCGCCCGTGGAGCAGTCCGTGTTCCAGGGGTTCCGCGCCGGGGCGCGGCCGGAGAATTCAGTGGTGGCGTTGAACCCGAACTCCGGAAGCCTGCTCTTCCCCAGCACCGTGAAGCCCATTTGTAAAAATTGGGAAACGAAAGCGCCGTTCTTCGCGCAGGGCCGGGTCGTGGTGGCCAGGGTCCCGTGGCGCGCCGGCATGCCGGCGACGTCGGCATTGTCCTTGACGAAGGTGGGAACGCCGCCGAAGACGCCGTCGCGCGGAGCGCGCGCGTCCTCCAGGGCCTTCTCGAAGGCCTCGTACTCGATCGTTTCCAGAAGCGGATTGATTTTCCGGGCGCGGGCGATGGAGGCCCGTACGGCATCCTCGGCGCGCATCTCGCGGGAGCGGATGAGTTCCGCTATCCCGGTGGCGTCGTGATCGCCCAGGGCGTCGTTCGTGAAGGCGTGGACTGGCTTTGTGGTCATGTATGTTCTCCTGGATGGTGTGCGGCGCGTTCAGAGCTTTACCTGCGGGACCCGGCGGCGTCAATCCCTTTATCAGGCGATTGCGCACATCGTGAAAGGCACGCGGGGGTACGGTTTCACTTCTGCAGTACGGTTTCTTTGAGCCCGGCGGAAAGCCGCGACACCTTCTCGGATATCTCCGTCAGTTCGCGGGAACCGTCCAGTATCAGGTTGCAGTTGCCCACCAGCACCTCTATCCGCCCCTTGATCTCGCCGGTGATCTGCGACTGCTCGCTCGACGAGGCGCCTATGCTGACGCTGAAATCGCTCAGCGCCTTCACCTTCTCGTCAAGCTCGAAGGAGGCGGAGTTGAGCTTCTCGATGATGGTGAACATCTTCACCAGGTACTCCTGCGCCGAACGGATGCTTTCGATTATCATCCCGAACGACTGGGCCGATTTCTGTATGTACTGCTGGCCGAGCTTCACGTCCTCGATGTTCTTCTGGAGGTGGCGCGATATCTCGACCGACTGCTGGCTCGTCGCGTCGGCGAGCTTGGATATTTCGTCGGCGACGACGGCGAAACCGCGGCCGTACTCCCCGGCCCTCGCGGCCTCGATGGCCGCGTTGAGCGACAGCAGGTTGATGCGGTCGGTGATGTCGTTGATGATCGAGAGGAACTCCTGTATCGACTGCGTGCCCTCCGAGATGACCTGTATCCGCTTCATCGATTCATTGATGTCGGAAGTGGACTCCAGCGAGCGTTCGTTGATGGTCGCGGCGAGCGACTGTACGCCATGCGACAGCGACGCGGCGTCGTCGTGCCATTCCCTGAGATTGACGACGTGATTTTTCAAATCTTCGGTCATCTCCCCCTGCCTGGAGATGTGCGCGGACACGTCGCCGGCAAGCGTATACAGGTCCTTGATATATCCGGACAGCTCCTTCGCGAAGTCGATCTGCCGCGTGGAGCTCTCGCTGAAGGAGCGCTCCAGTGCCATCTGTTTTTCCGACACCCGCAGCAGTTCTTCCGACTTCTCCGAAACGTCGTCTATCACCCTGTTCTGGTACGCGAGCTGGCGGTGGGCCTCGGACTCGGAGTCGCGGACCTGCGCCAGGAGGCGGTTCGTGATGCCGACAATGAAGTTCATCAGAAATCCGGCGCCAATCAGCAGGAGGCACTTGATTATTTCAATATTGATGCGGATCTGGCCCGGGTTGATGTTCGCCTCCGGGTCCGCGGTGAGCGTCATGCCGTACTGAAGCACGCCGAGCGCGAGCAGGCACCCGTAGAGAAACGCGGCGACGAACCCGGAGATCAGCGTGAGGCGCTTGTCGTTGTAGACGGCGGAAAAGATCACCAGGATGAAATAGAGATCAAACGTCATCGTCTCCTTGATGACGTCGGCGTACCCGATGCGGCCGAAAACGAAGCTGTACTTGGCCACGGTGAGCAGGATAAGCAGCGTGAGCGTTCCGAAGTATTTCAGGAACTCTGAGGTGATGTTCTTCATGGCGAGGCGCAGGGTGATAAGCGAGTAGATGAACAGGTACACCGCGGTGCCGGTGCAGATATAGATGGACACCACCCCCATCACCTCCCGCGCCGAGATGACCGTTCCGAGGAAGAACAGCCCCATCGCCATTCCGAAATAACTGTAATAGCGCTGCGACGCCGCTTCGATAGTCCATTTCCCTGGCGCGTTCATGTCGTTCCCCGATTATCTGTACTGTTGCCTGCTTTTCCACGCCCGCGTTCACGCCGTGTTCCGGCGATGCTGCCCCTGCGCGAACGTGCGCGTTGACTATAATCGCCCTAACGCTGAACTTCAATCATTTTTCTCATGAACGGACAGGCCTTCCCCGTCTTCCAGTCGGAACCGGTCCCGGCTGAAATACTTCGGAAGCGCCTTCAGCGATATCCCGGCCAGGATCGACAGCGCGCGCGGCATGTTCCTGCGGAGCGCCTTTTCTCCAAGCGCCTTCCGGTACAGCTCCAGCGGATGGACGAGCTTCTTGCCGAAAGGCCTGGCGAGCCGTGCCATGGAAAACGTGAGCAGGCAGCCCGTGCAGTACGCCAGCCCAAAATCGCCTTCCGAGCGGTCCAGCTCCCCGAGCCCCATGACGGTATTTCGCGCCAGGTCCGCGACGCTGTAACGCCTCGCTCCCGAGGCCATGCCGCAACAGAGGCCGCGCTTCAGGTCCGTCACCGTGTCGTGCGTCTCCAGGCCCAGGCGGCGAATTCCCGCACGCTGTGTTTCCATGAACTCCGTCCCCAGGACCCGCGCGTGGCACGAGTCGTGGACGGCGACGCTCCCGGCAAGCTTCCCCGGCGCCGCGAGACGTCCCGCGTCGACCTCGCGCCAGAACCAGTCGGTGAAGAATGTGATCCTGAAACCGAACCTGGCGCCGAACTGCCCCGGCAGAACATTGCCGAACATGTTGTAGCACGCGGGGCAGACGAAGACCATTTCTTCTATCCCCGTATCCGCGTAGAACGCCGTGAGTTCGCGGGCCGTGCGCTCCACCCGGTCCAGCAGGCCCATCCGGAAGAACATCTCGCCGCAGCAGAGCCCCCAGTTGCCCCACACCGGGAGCCGCTCGAAGATGGCGCCGTCCGCCAGGAGCGGGAGCGTCATCAGGTTGCAGCCGGGATAGAGCACCGTTCGTGCCGGCGGCGCGGGGGCCGACCACTTTTCCAGGAGTCGCTTCTCGCGTGCGGAAAATGTCACGTCCTGGCGGAAGTTAGGGCGCTGGTCCGGCATGAGATACCGCGCCCGCGCAGGGAGCCCTGCGCGCCGGTACCGCTCGTCCCACGCGTAGTGTATGCGCTCGTAGGGATGGGCGCCGCGTGGACAGAATGCGTTGCAGGCGTAGCAGCTGACGCAGCGCTCCGTCACGACGGACGGCTCCCCGCGGTTGATCTTCCGTATCTCCGCCACGGCCCCGTCAGCCGACAATCCCAGGTAGCGGCACTCGCGCAGGCAGGTCCCGCATTCCACGCACTCATCCCAGCGGAGCGCTCCCCCCAGCTCTTCCTTTTTCATCCACCGGCCTCCCCGTCTTCATGCGACGGTGCCGTCAGCGGATACCGGAGGAGCGGCGCGATTTTCTGATATATCTCCCACGGAAACCCGGAGGTCATGTTCGATGGATCGTTGCCTCCCCAGGCGATGCCGCCGGTGCAGAAGTGGCTGATATTCGCCTTCCCCTCGCGGAATGGAATGACGGTGCTGTTGCGGCACATCGACATGTTGACGAGCCAGCGCGTTATCAACCTGTTATATATGCGCGTGACGCGCGTGCTTTTGAAGATGAGCGCGGTGAACCGCCGCCAGGCCCCGGCGCGGTTCAGGAAACTCAAGAGCCGGTTCACGGGGCCAACAGCCCGGCCCGAGGCCCTCCCGGAGGTGAAATCGCCGAGCGACGTGGCGTCGCGCCCGTGTGCGTCGGGGTCAAGGAAGGATGCGCCTCCCAGCGCGGATATGATCTCCCGGAAATTTACCATGCCGGTCCTGACGATCACCACGTGGGGAACGAGTCCTTCCCGATAGTGATCGACCGGCGCGAGGTAAACCCCCGCGACGGGACCCTCCATACGCGGCGAGACATCCCCCTCGAATTCGTTCTCCGGGCGCTTCAGGCCCAGGGCCACGGGCGCCCACTGGCAGACAGAGAGGGATCCCGGAACCACCAGGAGTTCCCGTCCGGACGAGGCCTCCGCGATCGCCCGGCAGAACGATATCCCCGAGAAGCGCTCCACATCGTCAAGCCCCGGTTCATCTCCCGCGATGAAACGCACGCCCATCGGAGGGACGTCAAGCATCACACCGCCATCCCCCCTCCTGACACGTGCCGGTTCTTTCATGGTTATCACCCGCCTGTACAATATCGCCCTTACCCGCCGCCCGCACCGCAGGGTGCTGCGTCGCTCATGGAGCGCATGTCCAGGATGATAAGACATACCGTGCGTGATGACAATCCTTTTTTATATGAACTGTTGGATTATATTACAGGATTCCCCAGACATTGATAAATATTGTTGCGAAAAGTTGTTCAGCGCAGGTATTGTGCGATACCTTTGAAGTGCTGCACAACAGAGAAGGACCGCCTCCTCACGCCATGGACGAATACCGGTACCTGAAAAAAGTAATCGAATCTCCCGAAACCCGCTTCGAGAAGGATGAATCGAAGAGGCTCCGGCGCTTCAGCTCCAGGTCGGAGGAAATCGTGAGGATACGGCAGAAGCTCCGGGAGCTGCGGGAGAGCCTGGAATCCAGCGAGGAAGACCTCGCCTTCCAGAAGGAAATCTTCAGCGGCAGGGACGAGATCCCGGCGTTCAGGAACCGCTACTACGACCGGCCCGTCGTCAAGGCCGTTCCCCGCGGATTCACGGAACGCCTCGGCGGCTACTTCCGGCTTCGGCAGTCCTTCCGGGAGAAATACCCGGACGGCACAGGCATCACGTCGAGCCTTATCAATTACATCATCAACGGCGCCCCCTTCTATCCCTCGGAGCCGGTCTGCGCGTTCGTCCAGGATATCCTGTTCTGGCAGGAGGAGCTCCGCGAACCGTTCCGGAGGATGTACGCCGCGGGCTGGCTGGATAAAAGCGGCGCCGACGTGCTCACCCCCCTGGAGTTCAACCTTATCAGCGAGGCGGAACGACTGGTCAACGACCCCTCCATCTTCAACTTCCTCATCTATCACCGAAAACCGCACCTGGCGATCGGCAGAATCAATCCCTTCCTCGGCTACTACCTCTCGGTGACGAGAAGCATTCGCTTCAAGCTGAAGCTCCATGACGCGGTGAGGAAATCGCTCCGGATGGCCTACCCGTCCCCGGGAGACGCCGGCAGGGTCGAGGCCGTCATGTCCGCGCTCGAGAAGCTGCTCTCCGACAATGTCGAGAGGCGCTTCGTCATCCCGCTCTTCGAGTGCGCCTACCAGCGCCCGCTGGACGGCGAGTCACTCCGCGCGCTGGTATGCCTCGACGAACTGGACGAAAACGCCTACCGCGCCGACAGGCGTCTCATGGAGACGATGGAGGAGAGGAAGCGGCGCTTCAACGAGATACTCAGGCAGAACATCTTCGTCCTGGAGGAGGAACTGAACTTCGTCCTGGACCTGAAGGAGATCGTCGAGGCCGGATACGAACTACCGAACGACAGGACCGGGGACTTTCTCGACCACCTGCTGCTCTACTACTACCACAACCGGGACGCGAAGACGACGAACCTCCCGCTCACCGCGGGAGACCTCTGCGACATCTTCACCCTGACCTACGAGTCCCTGCTCTCGGAGGGGATCAAGCTCAAGGTGGGGCAGGAGCAGCGGACGATAAAGCTCTTCGAGAAATCGCTTTTCGCGAGTGAACTCGAGACGATACGGACGCGCCGTCGCGACTTCATCGAAAGCGAGCGGAAGGGCTATACGCCCCACCTGCTCTACAAAGACGATCCCGACGGCGGGGAGCTCTTTTTCCTGAAGGCGCTCATCGCCGTCACCGACGCGTTCTACTCGATAGGCGAAAAGCTCTTCGCGGTCATCCACGGCCACGAGGGGATGACGCTGAAGGAGGAGAGGACGGCGGACTCGCTCATCGGGGAGAAGAGCATCGGCCGGGCGCGGGTCCCCTACGCGGCGCACGTGGCGGCGGGGAGCGAGATCTCCAGCGTCTACCAGTACACGGTCGCGAACCGCAGGGTGATGGAGGTGCTGGAGGACACGAAGAAATTCGCCATCACCTTCGCGCACCGGTTCGAGTACCGGCGGCGCGATTTCACGGGGGCGCCCCGGCGCGAATCGATCGCCGGGAAGATCCGCGCGCTGGATGATATCATTTGCAAGATACGCGGCCTTGAATCCGGCGAGCGCTCCGTTGAGGAAGCGGGCCGGCAAATATGAATTGACGCGCCCGCCGCGGCGGGACAGAGTGTGGCCCCGCGCCGCCCCGGCGCGGGGATCATCACCGGAGGAACTTCCCCATGAAGAACCCGAAGACCATCGCGCTTATCATCCTTGGGGCGCTCGCGCTTAACCTGCTTTTTCAGAACATGCACAGGGCGGTGGTGCGGTTCCTCTTCTGGGACGTCTCCATGCCACTTATTATACTCATCCTGGTGGCGCTCCTGGCGGGCTTCGTATCGGGCTACCTCGTCGGGAAGATCCGCTCCCGCAACGACTAGCGCCGGAGTATCACTCCCTCATGAGATGCACCGTGCGCGTGGGGAACGGAATATCGATTCCGGACTCCACCAGGGCGCGGTAGATTCTCTTCGTGGCCTCCACCTTTTTTCCCAGCTGGCTCCCGCACATCGGTATCCAGAACCTCGCCTGGAAATTCAGCGAGAAGTCCCCCATTGAAACGAAGATCACCTCGGGCGCCGGCTCCGCCTTCACCTCGGACACTCCGTGTATCGCATCGAGCACCGTCTTTTCCACTTTATCGACATCGCTGCCGTAGGCGACGCCGAAATCCACGATAACGCGGATCTCCGGGTTGGGCAGCGCGAAGTTCTTGAACTTCTTGTTCATCAGCTCCCCGTTGGGGATGATGACCACCTCGTTGTCGTAGGTGAGAAGCTGGGTGTTTCTCAATCCCACCTCCTTCACCACGCCCACGTCGCCGTCGATGTTCACCTTGTCGCCCACCGCGAAGGAGCTGTCCAGGGTGAGAATGATACCGCCGATGATGTTCGAGAGCGTGTCCTTCACCGCGAAGCCGATCGCGAAGCCCGCGATCCCCAGCGACGCGATGAGCGGGCCTATCTCGATCCCGAACTTCGCCAGGACCAGGAGCGCGGTAATGATGACGATGAACACCCTGATCATCCTGGAAAAGAGGGGCACGAGATCGTCGTTGATGCGCGAATTCAGCTTCTGCGCCACCCCCCTGCCCCAGGCCTTCAGGAGTATCTCCGCCACCTTGAGGGTGAAATAACCCGCCAGGGCGATCATGACCGAAGTCAGCGCGTTGTTGACCACGGTGTACACCGCGGCCGGGAAGCCCGGCGGCAGGAGCGCCAGCTTGAAACCGAGGATGATGATCATCCAGCGCAGGGGCTTGCGCGCCACCATGACGATGTCGTCGTCGACGGTGGTGGCGGTCCTGGCGCTGAGCGCCTTCATCACCCTTTCGATGAGCATCCGGACGAAAAGGGAGAGCAGGTAAAATCCCGTGATGATGAAAAGCGAGAAGAGCCACTTGTTCCTGAACACGATTCCCGCGGGAGATTCCCGCAGGCGCGCGTACATATCGCGGAGGGGGGAAAGCCGTTCCGCGTGGATGCCCGTCGCGATTTCGGGGAACGCTTCGATCGTGATCCAGTCCGCGGCCCTGGAGGCGCAGGCGGCCGCCACGTCGAGGAGATTATCCTCCACTGTACCGGAGTACTCGTCGCTCCCGGCAACGCCCCCACCTGCGACCTTGACGACCCGGCAGCTCACCCGGAGCGACTTTCCCTCGTGCAGGAAGCGCCCCGCCACGGCGACCGTGGCGCCGAGTTCCTTCGCGAATGAAAGAGCCGCGTCCCCCTGGTAGAGGTCGCGGGCGGTAATGTCCCTCATCTTCATTTCAGCGGCAATGCGGCGCGGATCCAGAATTTCAATGCGCGAGCTCGCCGGAAGGCTCCTGCCGACGAGCTCCGGAAGGTACCATTCCAGGTAGCCCGCGGACGAGCCGGTCAGGTTGAAAAAGGGGAATATCGCTAATTTCACCACCGCGCCCTTCCGGAGAGGCGGCGGGGCAACGTCCGCGCCCGTCGATGCCGCGGAAAGAGAAAGGATCGCCAGGACCGGCAGCATGCACACTGTCAGGATTTTTTTCATCGATGACCGCCGTTATTTGTGATGTTGGGACCGCGTTTCACTATCCCCCATCGCGGGGGGATACCGCAAGGATTTTTTCCCGCGCGCCGGGAAGCGTTACCACTACAGGGTGCTACCGGGAATTTTCGCGTGAAGCCCTTCGGCGCTGGATCACCGTGGTTTCATGCAATCGCTGTCTACTGGTAGCGCACGAACACGTCGATGAAGGTGCCCACGAAGAGCACGGGCGATATGAAGGCGTTGATCTGGAAAAGCTCCTTCACCGCCGCCTCCTGGTCGTCCTTTCGCGCCAGGCGTTGCTGGTAGACGAAGATGACTGCGACGCAGGCCAGGGCCATCCAGTAGGCCTGCTGGCGCCTGGCGAGAACGCCAGCCGCGACCATTGCCGCCGCGGAAAGGACGTAGAGCAGGTGCGAGAGGATGAGCGCCTTCTCGCGGCCGTATTTCACCGGGATGGAGAGGAGCCCCGCGCGTCGGTCAAAGTGTATGTCCAGGAGCGCGTACACTATATCGAGCCCCGCGATCCAGAACATGATCGCCGCTCCCAGGATGAAGGGGATGAGGTCCACGCGGCTTGCGGTGTAGAGCATGCCGGTGACGGCGATGTACCCGCCCACGGGCGCGGCCGCCTCGATGAACCCCAGGTAGAAATGCGACGCCGTGGTAAATCGCTTGAAATACGAGTAGGTAAAGAGGAGCGCGATGACCGCGAACGAGAGCTGGAAGCAGAGCGTGTTCAGCATGTACGAGGCGAACACCAGGAGGGCACAGGAAACGCCTGCCAGGATCCAGACGTCCCTCCGTGAGAGCTGGCCCGCCGGAAGCGCCCGGCCCGCCGTGCGGGGATTCCGCCCGTCGATCTCCTCGTCGATAAGCCTGTTGAACGACATGCCCGCCGTGCGCCCCGCCGCCAGGGCCAGCGAGACCCACACCCAGGTCATGAACTCGCCGCCGCCCGCGAAGAGCACCCCAAGCCAGGCGAAGGGAAGCGCGAAAAGCGTCTCCACTATCATGATGCGCTTCGCGAAAATTTTGAAATTTAATTTCATGCTCCTTCCATCACATGTCCATGGGCCGCTTCAACTCGTCGTTCGCGGCGATCCCGTCGGTCCAGTCGCGGCCCATGCCATCCCGCGGCCATGATGTCGCGGCGCGGGCCCACGCCGTTAAGCGGTTTCCATACTACGGTACCGCAGTCATTGAGATCAATATCTTTATCGAACCCAGCGATAAATTTTATCGACACCCGATCTTTCCCCTGTCCCGTTTCCTCACTCAACCTCCGGGAACGGGCTCTCCCACTGCCAGCCGGTCTTCCCTGTTTCGCGGAAGCGCTCCAGCCGCCGGATGGCGATCTCCGCGAAGACGGTGTCGCTGTCGAAGGTGACCACGCGCCTGCCGAGACGCTCCCCGGCTATGAGCGTGGTTCCGGAGTGCGCGAAGAAATCCGCCACCGTATCGCCCTTCGCGCTCGACGCCTCCAGTATCCGCTCGATCGCTTTCAACGGCTTCTGCGCGTAGCAGCCCGGCACATTCTCCTCCATCCGGTAGAAGACTTGCTGCACGTCCACCCACACGTTCCCGGCGCGGATGTTCTCCGAGCGGCTCCGCTCCTGGTTCCGCGTCTTTTTCCCGCCCACATCCTTGTAGTAACCCTTGAGGATGCGCGGAATGTCCGTGTACTCCGCGGCGATATTGAAGCGCGGGTTCCCCTTCACGTAGTAGAGGAGCTCCTGGCGCACCCACATCCAGTTCTTCTGCGTGCCGTAGCCGCGCTGGTTGCGCATGGTGATGAGGTTGCGCGGGCGAAGCGCCTCGTATCCGCGCAGGAGGATGATAAGATCGGCGAGCGGCTGGAGGCCGCCTTCCGGATCGGCCCCCGCCCAGACATAGAGGCTCGCGTCGTCCCGCATGATATCGACAGCGTTGTCGATCCACCGCCGGGAGAATTCCAGGTACCGCTCGAGCTTCATCTTGAAGAGGTTGCTGGTAGTTTTCCGCCCCACGGAAACATTGTACGGCGGGTCGTTGACGACCAGGGCGGCCCTGTAACCCTTCATGATGCGTTTCACGTCGTCCGCGCTCGTCGCGTCGATGACGCCCACTCGATGGCCGCGCACCGGGTCCTTCCAGACTTCGCCGGGCGCCAGGCGGCAGTGCGGGAGGATCCTCTCCCTTGTTTCTCCGCCGAGGTCGAGGCGCCCGAGCCGCTCGGCGCTTTCACCCCTGACGTGCGTGTCGTCCTGTTTCATGGTGCCGTTGTCCATCAGCCTGGTGTGTCGAGATATCGACCACAACCGGAATTCATGCCGGTTCCTGCTCACCCAACCTGTCATCCCGGCTGAAGCGAAGCGGAATGCCGGGATCCCGATTGGCAGTACATGGATGCCCGCCTGCGCGGGAATGACACAGTAAAGAATTGAACATTGCAAAAGTGAATATCTTCCGGCGCATAAATGTCAACCTGAATATCGGACAATGAAAAGGTTCTTGCATTTTACCGCGCCCCCTCGCACTGTCATGAACCGGGCAGCGCCCAAAGCCATGAACGCGAAAAAGAAATCCATCCTCGCCTACGGGGCCGTCATCGCCCTGATCGTCCTGGTCTCCCTGGTACCGGAGCTCATCGCCGGGAAGTCGCCCTACGCCATCACCTTCACCGGCGCGGTACCCCCC
>JAGODF010000121.1 GCA_017998375.1 Spirochaetota bacterium | reverse complement strand
GGATCATGGAGTCGATGGCCTTGATACCGGTCTGGAGCGGCTCCTTAACCGGCTGCCTGTCGGCGATACCGGGAGCCATAAATTCAACCGGACGCATCTTGCTGGTGCTGATGGGCCCTTTGTTGTCCAGCGGCATACCGAGGGGGTTCACCACACGGCCTAAAACCTCTTCCCCGGCAGGAACGGCGAGAACCCGGTTCAGTCTCTTTACCGTGAAACCCTCCTGGATCTCAAGGTAATCGCCGAGGATAACGGCACCGATTGAATCCTCGTTGAGGTTGAACACCAGGCCCTGAATCCCGTTCTGAAACTCGAGCATTTCCCCGGCCATCGCGTTCGCGAGGCCGTAGATCATGGCGATACCGTCACCGACCTGGATGACGGTGCCCACTTCGCTGACATCGAGCTCCGCCTTGTAGCCGGTGATTTCCTTCTTGATGATTGACTTTATTTCTTCAGTTTTAATCTTCATAAGCCGCTTCACTCCTGACTTTACTGGATAATAAGTTTCTCCGTATATTGTTAAGGTCTTTCACCAAAGATCCGTCTATGATCACGTCGCCGACCCTGATTATCACTCCGCCGAGGATCGACGCATCCACCTTCTCTTCAATTATGATTTCCTTGTTGAACTTTTTGGCCAGTGCGGATTTGACGTTTGCCAATATCGAGTCTTCCAGCTTGGCGCTCCCGGTGATGGTGACCCGGAGCCTGGAATTCTCGACATCGAGCATTTCGAGGAAAGTATCGTGTATGGAATCGAGATCCGTGAACCTGCCGTTATCGACAAGCACCTTTAGGAAGTTCACGATAACGTCCGAAAACTTACCCTGGAACACCTTGTCGATAAGGATTTTCTTGGAATCATTGGATATCCCGGGTGTTTTGCAATAGAGTCTGAAGTCGGCATCTTCACGCAGAATCTGCTTAAACGCGCCTAACTCCTCCTCGATCTGCTGCAGCACCTTGTTTTCCTTGCCTATCTCCAGCAAGGCCCCCGCATAGACCCGTGCAACCTCGTTTACCGCCACAGCGCTATCCCCACTCGATCTAGTATAATTGCATACGGCAGTGAAAAAGACAGGGACAGTCCAGTGTTACTGAACTGTCCCCATCTTCGATAATGCATCTTCAACCAACTTCTTCTGGTCAGCCGGATTCAAGTTTTTCTCGATAATTTTGGCCGCTATTCCAGTTGACAGGTTTACCACTTCAGTCTTGATCTCTGAAAGCGCTTTGTCCTTTGCCAGCTCGATTTCCTTCTTCACTCTCTCGCCCAGGCCCTTGGCGTCCTCGTTGGCTTTTTCGATGATGCCGCTGCGGACACGCTCCGCGTCGGCCTTGCCCTCGGCAATGATGCGCGCAACTTCGGCGTTGGCCTTGTCCATCATTTCCTTGTGCTGGGCAAGCTGCTTCTCCGCCTCGATGCGCATCATCTCGGCATTCTCGATGTCGGACCTGACTTTCTCGGCCCGCGCATCAAGCGCGTCGACTATGGGCTTCCAGGCAGCCTTCCAGAGGATCAGAAAAAGCACCGCGAACGTAATGACCGTCCACAGGAACAAACCGGGATCGACTTTCAGTAAACCTTCTTTTAGAACATCCATTTGAGTTACCTATTTCTAATGTGTTGTTACCGCCAAAACCGGAAAAACAGTTACCCCGGCGCACGAACTTCTAGTGCGCCGCGGGTGCCGCTTGCTGCTGTGCCTGGGGCGCCGTTGCCGGGGCCTGGGTGGGCGCAGTCTTGGTAGCAAGCATAAAGGTAACGACGAGGGCGAAGAACGTGAAACCTTCGATAAGAGCGGCCGCGATGATCATAGCCGTTCTCAAGTCGCCGCTCAGTTCGGGCTGACGAGCCATACCTTCGAGAGCACCGGTCGCGAGCCTTCCGATCCCAAGAGCAGCACCGAAAACGATAAGGCCAGCTCCGAAACCCGCACCCAAGAAAGATAAACCTAAAGCGCTTTCCATGTAGATTCCTCCTGTCAAATTTATTGATTGGTAATCACTATTTAACTATTTAAGTTAAAGTTCAAAGTAATTGTAAAGCAAAAAACCTGTCAATGGGCGTGCATCGAAGAACCGATGAACATCGCCGAAAGAGCCGTAAAGATATACGCCTGGATGAACGCAACCAGAAGCTCGAGCATGTTGATGAGAAGGGCCCCGGTCACTGAACCGACACCCACCAGGTAACTCTTGAACATCATGACCAGATATATGAAGATAATGATGACGATATGGCCCGCCGTCATGTTCGCGAATAGACGGACGGTGAGAGCGAAAGGCTTGATCAGGAGACCCATGATTTCTATCAACCACATGAGCGGGAATATCGCCATTGGAATCCCGTGAGGAACCACTCCGGTGATGATCCACAGCGGCCCCTGCTTAACCATACCCACCAGTATCATCGCGAGAAAGGTGAAAACGGCGAGTCCGCCGGTCACCGCCAGGTTGCCGGTTGCCGTTGACATGCCGGGGATGAGGCCAAGAAGGTTGCAGAAAAGAATGAAAAAGAAGACGGTGCCAAACCAGGGCATGGCCTGCTTTACATGATGATGGTCAAAATTGGGCTCGACGATCTCATCGTGAACAAAGCTGATAAGAACTTCCCAGAGATTGACCCACTTCGAGCTGGAACCCATTTTCGCCTTTTTGATTTTACGCGCGATGGGAAGAAAGACTATAAGGCAGAGAAACGCGGCGATCCACATCATGATGACCCAGCGGGTAATCCTCATGTCGAATATGCCGAAAAGTTTCTGGCTGAAAACGGTGCTGTTTAAATCGGAAATGAATTTTTCAATGATGTTTGATTCGGGAGTCGCTACGATCGGATGGTCCGTCAGGTGGTGCATCACTATTTCGGCAACCGTGGGATCCTCCCCGCTGCCGTGTCCGCCGCCCGATGTGATAAAGCTGGAGATATTATGAAGTAAATGTATCATCACTCACGCAACTCCACATTTAGTATTGACTATGCCGTCTATAACCACTTGCGCCTTTTCTCCTCGGGCGCACTATCGCTTTTCAGATACCTGTCAACTTCCTTGAGGCCCTTCAGCAAATTGTACATACCGGCAGCCAATCCGAAGGCCGATCCAAGAAGAGTGAAGATCGGACTCGTATCCAGCCTGACATCAAGCCTGTAACCGCCATATGTAAAAAGAACAAGAAAGAGCGCCAGCTGCATACCGACGGTGGAGTATGCAAGTACGACATTTTTCGTTTTTTTTCCTGCCAAAAGATCTTTGCGTGACCGCTTATCAGAATAAAACCATACAATCAGCGAGTCGGTTTTTGTCAACAAATAAGTACGCTACTTCCAAAAAAAATATTTTTGTACATAAAAAATGCCACCAAAAAGCGCGAATGATCCATCAAACCGATCCGAAATTTTTTATCATATCAAGCCGGGGCACGGCCTTGACGATAATATTCATGTATTCCGCGAAAACCCGCTGAAACACGACATCTGAACGGCTCCCGGGGAGGGAATGACAGTGAATATCCACATTAAAATCGTCGAGCTGGAAAACGAATTCATCGCGAACTGTCCCGAGCTCGATGTCAACTGTTACGGCGCGTCCCGGAGCGAGGCCGTGCGCAGGATAGTGAGCGTTCTCCAGTTTTATGTGGATTCCGCGCAGGAACTGGGACTTGATGTCGACAAACTCGACGCCGTCCACGTGGAAGGCGATACCGCCAACAACACCGTTGCCCACGAACTGATCCACCAGGGCACCGGCTCCATCCATTGAATACGATGTTGCCCATGAACGCCGTTCCCCCGGCTGACCGCGGACCCGCACGATGAATACGCACGCCGTGAACAACCGCGACTCCCTCGCAGAATGTTACCGCATGTACCGGAACACCCTGCTCTCGGTTATCGGGAACTACGTCGCGAACAGACATCATGCGGAGGAAATTCTTCAGGACCTTTTTCTCAAACTGCACGAACACGGCACACACCTCGATCCTTCCCACGAAACGACCCGCGGCTACCTGGTGGTCGCGGCACGGCACCTGGCATACGACCACCTGAAAAGCAGGAGGTGGGAATCCCGGAACGTCGTGCACATGAACATGGACATCGTCGAACTGGACGCACGTACCTTTCACAGCCTCGAGGATGCCGTGGTTGATGGAGAAATCCTGTCAACATTGAGCGAAATACTCGAAACCCTTCCCGACGACGAAAAGAAGATATTCATCCGGAAAAACGTCCTTGGGCACACCCTGCGTGAAA
The DNA here is from genome assembly GCA_017998375.1 of Spirochaetota bacterium. Taxonomy (GTDB): domain Bacteria; phylum Spirochaetota; class UBA4802; order UBA4802; family JAGODF01; genus JAGODF01. Next base: position 6,710 of record JAGODF010000121.1, on the reverse strand, counting down.
TATCAAAGGACATGGGAATCACACTGTTCAAGGTGAGAAGGGCCCTCGACCGCGCCCTCCATCGCCTCCGCGACGGCCTGAAAGACTATCACGCCGATTAGACCGCTCTTCCCCGCTTCGAATTATTTCTTGAAATCAAAACAGGGTGCCTGTAGACCTCGTTCCATGACAAAGAACGGAACACCCCTCATTACTCCCGAAGAGGCGACCGGCCTGATACTCGGGCACGCCGCGTTTCTCGGCACCGAGTCCGTGGCCTTGTTCGACGCCCCGGGGCGCGTCCTTGCCGAGGACATAGTATCTACAGTGGACATCCCCCCCTTCGACAATTCCGCCATGGACGGATACGCCGTGGCCGCCGCTGCGACCCGGGGAGCTTCGAAGGACACACCGGCCGCGCTGCCGGTGACGTCGGAAACCCGGGCGGGCGATGCGAGGGGCTCCCTTGCCGGCCCGGGAAGCGCGATGAGGATCATGACCGGGGCCCCGATTCCCGCCGGCTGCGACGCGGTGGTGCAGGTCGAAGACACGTCCGAGGAAAACGGCACGGTATTCATACGGATCCCGGCGCGTCACGGCGACCACATCCGCCGCGCCGGCGAGGACATCCGCACAGGTTCGCTGGTGCTGCGCAGGGGGCGCCGGCTCACACCCGCCGACACGGGGCTCCTGTCATCGCTCAACCGGACGGAAGCCCTGGTCGGGCGGCGACCGGTTGTCGGAATCATTCCCACCGGGGACGAAATCGTCGACCCTGGCGAGCCGATCCGTGAGGGGCAGATCCGCAACAGCAACGCGTATACGCTCCATGGCGAGGTGATGAAATGCGGCGGGGTGCCGCGCTACCTGGGGATAGCACGCGACGACAGGGATCAGACACGGCGGATATTCGAGGAGGCGGCCGGGTGCGATGTCATCATCACCACCGGCGGCGTTTCCATGGGGAAATACGATTTCGTCATCGAGGCGCTCCGCGACATGGGAATTTCGATCGTGTTTGAGAAGGTCCGCATGAAACCGGGCAAGCCATGCGTGTTCGGAACGCTCGGCGCGCGGCTGTTCTTCGGGCTGCCCGGCAACCCGGTATCGACCATGGTCTCCTTCTACCAGTTCGTCCGCCCCGCGCTTCTCGCGATGATGGGGGCCACGCTGCTGCGAAAGCCGCTGGTGAGCGCGTTGCTCGAGGAGCCTGTCTCCAAGAAAAAGGGGCGCGTCCACTACGTGCGCGGTTTCTTTTCACTGAAAAATGGCGCGTTCCGGGTGACCACCACCGGCGCCCAGGGCTCGGGGATACTTCGCTCCATGAGCGACGCCAACTGCCTCATCATCCTCCCCGAGGACAGGGAACAGTTCGCCGCGGGCGACACAGTGACCATCCAGCTCATCAACCACGACGAGGTCGCGTGATCCGGCGCGGCATCCTCCTCTACTCCGGCGGCCTGGACAGCCTGCTTGCGGGAAAGCTGCTTCTCGACCAGGGGATAGATCTCATCGGCTACCACTTCATCCTCCCCTTTACGCCGCCCGACGCGGACCCGGAAAACCTGATGCCGTCGATCTATGCGCGGCAGATAGGCCTGCCGTTGAAGCATTTGCGCTGCGGGAAGGACTACATGGCGATGGTGAAGAACCCGCCGCATGGGCACGGGAAGAACATCAATCCCTGCATCGACTGCAAGATCCACTTCATGCGCAAGGCGGCGGAGGCGCTGGGCGGCGAGGGAGCGTCCTTCGTGGCGACCGGCGAAGTGGTGGGACAGCGCCCCATGTCGCAGATGGGCCACATGATGAGCCACATCGAGAAGGAGAGCGGCCTCCGGGGCAGGCTCCTGCGTCCGCTCTGCGCGAAGCGCCTCGCGCCCACGGAAGCGGAGCTCGCGGGCATCGTGGACAGGGAAAGGCTCCTGGACCTTTACGGACGCAACCGGAAACCGCAGTTCGAGCTCGCCCGCCGCTACGGCATCACGGAATACGCCTCGCCCGCGGGAGGCTGCCTCTTCACCGACGTGAAAATCGCCCGCCGGGTGCGCGACCTCCTGGACCGGCACGAGGGCTACACCATGAACGACGTCTACCTGCTCACGATCGGCAGGCACTTCCGCCTCCACGACCGCGCGAAGTTCATAGTATCGCGCAACGAGGCGGAAAACATGGAGCTGGAAAAGTACCGCGAAAGCGCCGACCTGTTCTTCGAACCGGAGTTCAAGGGCCCCGCGGCCTTCGCGCTTGGCGAACTCACGGGCGAGGACACGGCGTTCATCTGCGCGGCGCTGTCACGCTATGGCAGGCCGGCGGAGGGAGCCCCGGTCGTACGCCTATCAGCCCGCGGCACCGCGCTTGCGCCGATGCAGGCGCCCCCGCCCGCGAGCGACGCGGACCTGGAGCGCATGCGCATCCAGTAGCAGCCATCACCCGTTAATTCAAAATATCGGACCGGTTTCCATGCTTCTGTCATTCCCGCGAAGTCGGGAATCCATCTTGAATATTCCACGGAAATGGGAATGGAGTCCCCCACCCGTGCAGAGGACAATCGAAGCCTGCGCGAAAATGACGGCGGGAATTGATCCGGTCGAAGGTAAAAGCTCCAATCCTGATGGATGACGCCGGCGGTCGCGGCGTCTACACATCGCGCATCAGCTTGACGCGGTTGAGCTCGGTGATTTTTCCGATGAGGAGCTTGTCGGTCTCGGCAAGGCGCCGCGCCAGTATCTGCACCATCTTCGCGGCGAAGGCGGGATTGCGCATGAGGAACGCCTTGAGCTCTTCGGCCTTATCGATATAGGCGAGCTGGACGTCGCCCACGGCCACCACGTTTGCGCTGCGAGGCGTGTTGGTGAAGAGCGATATCTCCCCGAAAAAGTCGCCCTTGGAAAGCTCGGCGACCTCGAAGGTGTTGTCGCCGTCCGTGAGGGTGATGGAGACCTTCCCTTCCAGGATGATATACATCCTCTGCTCTATGGTACCCGCCTTGATGATGCGCTCGTTGTTGGTGTATCTCATAATGCGTTTCGACATGGTTGTATCCGTTTTCAGCGTTTTTCATGCCGGGGACGGCTACCGAAGCACGCGCCCCCCGTACACATGTATATCATCGGTATCTGCCCCCGAAAGGTTAACGGGCCGGGAGCGAATCCCCGTCAGCGTTCCTCCGCGAAGAAATCGGCCCAGAACGACATCATGTGCCGCGCTTCGCTGATGAATCCCCGCGCCGTAATGTGGCTGTCCGCATGATCGAGAAGCCCGGTCTCCAGGTACGGGGCCTTCCCGCCGCGCCCTCTGATAATCCGCGAGATGCTCTTCCCCTGCACGGAGGGAACGATGGTATCGTTGCGTGAGTGCAGGATGTAAAATTTCGCGTTGGGGACCCCGCTCCCCAGGATGCTGTCCGGCGTCACGGACTCCATGTCCCGGTTCTTCAGGCTCACGATGGAGATGTCGTTGAAGAGCCGCTCTCCCAGTATGCGGCGGATCCTGCTCTCGTCCGTTTTTCCGGATCCGGCGTTCAGCATCGCCTTCCGGATGAGCGCCTTCTCGTTATCGTTGAAGACCTCCATGTTCGCCGTGACGATGAGCTTGAAGATGATGTCCTGGTTGGGGATGCCGTTCCCGTCATGGAGCTTCATCAGGGACTTTCCGTCGGTGATGGGCCCCACCAGCAGGAGCTTTTCGGGGTAGATTTCCGCGGGGACCTTCTGCAGTCCCATGGCCAGAAGCGACGCGCCCATGCAGACCCCGAAGGCGTAATAGCGACCGGGATGGGCGCGCGCCAGGGACGTGTAGGTATCGCCGATTTCCGCGGCGACTTCCTTCATCGATATCTTGTCGTGGAAAAGGGACGCAACGCGGGGAATGAACACGGTGATTCCGGTGGCATCGCAGATGGACGCGGCCATCTTTTTCATCCGCGGTTCCCTGTGCGCCAGGGGGGAGAATCCGTGCAGGAGGACCATGTAGCGCCCCCCCGGTGCGCCGGGTTTCACGTACTCCATTACCGGCACGCTCGCCCCCTTCACGTCCAGCCGCAGTTCGCGCTCCTGGAAATCGACGGGTTCCCTCACCCCCGCCATGTTGAGGACAAACCGCGCGTGTGGCTTCTTCGAGTAAAAGTAGAACCAGACCGACGCCGCCGCGACGACCAGGGCGAGCGCGGCGAGGCCGATACACAGGTATCGCGTGAACTTTTTCAACGGCGACTCCAGAAAAGCGTGGATGATAACGGCCGCATCGGAAAGGAGCGTGGCACGCGACGCCCGCAGGGTCAAGTCAAATACCGGGAGCGCTGAATAGCGAGCTCCCGGGGGTTATATGGGCGCCAGGTTCGCGGACATCTCGATGGACCGCCACTGGGCCGAGTTGAGGACGGAATCGAACTTCAGCGCGAGGTAGAACTTCAGGGTGTGCGTCTCGTTGTCGACGCGGACGATATTACCCCTGACATTCATCCCGCCAAATCCCTTTTCTCCCAGCTTTTTCACGATGATGTTCATGGGCCTCGCCAGGAGGCTGCCCTTGATATTGCACTTGCACTCGATGAAGGCTCCGTTGGCGCTGATGTTGAGGATTTTCCCGTCGACGCCCACCAGCGACGCGTCGCTCATGAGATCCACGGAGCTGTCGTTCCGCACCGCGAAACGCGCCGTCCGCCTCTTGTCCCCGGCCACGGCTCCCGCCGCGCGCTCGCACTCCATGTAGTCGTAGATCATGTTCTTCCCGAGGAACTTCGACCTGTACAGCGCCTTGTCGGCGCAGTCGACCAGGTTTTCGTAATCCTCGGCGTCGCGGGGGAAGGTCGATATGCCCGCAGAAAACTTCACGTCCGCCTTCGCGTGCCATTGCCCGCGGTTGTTGAACGTCTCGACAAGACGGTGCCGTATGCGCTCCGCCATCCTCCGCGCCCCGGCCCTCCCGGTCTGGGGAAGCAGGATGATGAACTCGTCGCCGCCGTAGCGCGCCAGGACGTCCTCGCCCCGGAGGTTGTCCTTCACCACACCCACGAATGTCTCGAGGATCCGGTCGCCGAAGAGATGGCCGTACCTGTCGTTTATTCCCTTGAAGTCGTCGAGATCGAGGAGGATGATGGAGAGTTCCTGGTCATACCTGGCGGCGCGCCCGATCTCGTTTTTCACCACTCCGGAGAAGTAGTTCATGTTGAAACACCCCAGCTTGGTGTCCTCCTTGCTGAGGGCGAGTATCTTTTCGAAAAAATCTATCTCCACGAACCGGGGATTGCGGAGAAGCCGCGTGCGGTTGAAAAGGTAATCGAGGGCGGCGACGCGGAACCCTATGTCCCGCTGGAGCTTGTCCGACAGCGCCGACTTGTGCTCAAGTATCTTCTCGCAGTGACCGCGGGAATCCTCCTCGGAAATGTCCAGCCCCGTGAGGAGGTTGATGATCATCCCGTGCATCCACGCGGGGCAACTCTCCGTGGCGGTGACATCGGCAATGCGTTCGAGGGATTCGGAATCGCGCTGAAGGAGTTCCCGGAACTCCTTCTCGTCGGAATGTACGCAGTTGCTCGCAGGAACCATCGATGAACCTCCCACACTTCATTTCCGTCCGAACATCTTTTTTTTCAAAACAACAACATCGCCAATCGTATTATGTCAAATAAATAAATTATTTATCAAAAAATTTTTTTTAATATGAAAAAACACGTGTGGGTTGAAAATATTCTGGGAAAAAGCCCCGCCCGGCGGTTATGATTTTCAATTGATTATTTACGCGGTGTTCCCATCCTGACCGAAACGCCGCGCGCTCCCGGGCATGAACACACCAGAATGAAAAAACATCGTCGTGACATCCTCGCCCTCGCGGCGAAATACCGGCAGACGGACGCCGTCCCTCCCTGCCGGCACTTCGGCGAATGCGGCGGCTGCCTCTTCCAGGACATCGCCTACGGCGACCAGCTGCGCCTCAAGCTGGAATACCTGAACGGACTCTTTGCCGGCGCCGCGGAGGTGGTTGATATCATCCCCTCCCCTCCGCTCGGATACCGCAACCGCATGGACTACGTCACCGCGTTCGGGCGCATGGGCCTCAGGAAGGCGGGGCGATACCGGCACGTGGTGGACATCGAATCCTGCGAGATTCTTCAAGAGAAGTCGCGCGGCCTTTTCGCGGGACTCCGTCCGCTGCTCGCGGGCGTGGAGGATTACGACTACGTGACGCACCGCGGGTATCTCCGCTACGCGGTCTTCCGCCAGGGATATTTCACGGGGGAGTGCATGATAAACCTCGTGGTGGCGAAGGAGGATGACCGCGTGTCGGCGGTCCTTGAGCCCCTTCTCGGATCGGTGGATTCCGTATCGCTCCTTCTGAACGGCGGCCTCGCGGACCTGAGCTCCGGTCCCGTGTTCCGCACGATAAAGGGGGGCGCCATCACCGAGGAGTTCGACGGCGTGAAGTTCAATATCACCCCCAACTCGTTTTTCCAGTCGAACTCGCCCATGGCCCGCGAACTCTACCGGAGGATTCGCGACGAAATCGCCGGCGGCAGGGTGCTGGACCTCTATTCCGGCGTGGGGAGCATCTCGCTCTTCATCGCATCGATGGCCGAACACGTCACCGGAGTGGAGCTCTCCCCGGAGGCCGTGGAGGCCGCGAACGGCAACCTCGCTGTGAACGGCGTGGGAAACGCCGACTTCGTCTGCGCCGACGCGCGCGACTTTCTCGCCGAGCGCGGTTCGGGCTACGACACCGTGGTGCTTGAT
>JAGODF010000120.1 GCA_017998375.1 Spirochaetota bacterium | reverse complement strand
GCGCCACGCACCGGCAATATCCTGTCCGCGCACTTTCCGGAACCAGGAGGCGCTCATGAGACATCCCGCCATCGTACTCTCGCTCTCGCTGCCGATCTTCGGCATCGCGATAACCGGCCTCCAGGGCCATTACCAGTCCACCCGCGAGTATGACGACGCTGTCAGGAAAGCAAAGGCCGTCGCCATCGCGGAAGTGGTGAGCGCGTCGAAAAAAGCGACCCGCTGCTACACCGACCACAACTTTGAGCTGAAACCCATATCCCTGCTTGCGGGATCGATGGACATGAATAGGACCTATCCCTTCTCCTACACGATTCACGAGTGGAAGCGCGCGACTTTTCCCTGGCAGGAGGACTGCCCGAGCGTGCACTACCGTCTGCCACCCATCGCGACGAAGATGTCGAAGGGCGACAGGGTCATCATCACTATTGAGCACTGGGAACCCGGGAAAACCGACGCCGTCGTATCCACGAGGGACATCAAATACCTCGAAGAAGTAAAAAACTTTCTGGGAAAATAAGGAAACGCACCGCCATGGAATTCAGGGAAACCCGTCCGCTCTACACGCTGAAGGAGATCGCCTCCATCCTGCGCGCCGAGGGCGGCTGCGAGTGGGACCGCGCGCAGAACTCGAAGACGCTGAAGTCATACCTCATCGAGGAGGCCTATGAGCTCTACGACGCCATCGAGCACGAAGACGCGAAGAGCATGCAGGAGGAGCTGGGCGACGTGCTCTACCAGGTCTACGCCCACGCCCAGATCGCCGAGGAGGAAGGGAAGTTCACCGTCGACGACGTGGCCCGCGGCATCGCCGAGAAGCTGGTGCGCCGCCACCCCCATGTCTTCGGCAACGAGGGACCCAAGCCGAAGGAGCAGGTTTCCATCGACTGGGAGAAGATCAAGAAAAAGGAAAAGGCGGCATACCAGTCTATCCTGGACGGCGTGCCCGGCCACGCGCCCGCGCTCCAGAAAGCGTACCGGGTCCAGCAGAAGGTGTCGCGCATCGGTTTCGACTGGGACCGCATCGACGACGTGGTCACCAAGCTCGACGAGGAGATCGCCGAGTTCAAGGAAGCCCTCGCGTCAGGAAGCAGGGATCACCTCTTGGAAGAAATCGGCGATATTCTCTTCACGCTGACGAACATCTCGCGATTCCTATCCATCAATCCGGAAGAGGCCCTGAAGAAAACCGTGGACAAGTTCATGAACCGTTTCAGGTTCGTGGAGGACGAAACTCGCGCATCGGGGAAAAACCTTGAAGAGATGTCGCTCACAGAGATGGACGCACTCTGGGACAGGGCAAAATCCGAAATGGGATAAACTACGCCGTTTCGCGATGTCATGGTTCGACTCCGCTCACCATGACCGGCAGTGAAATCACTGAAGATCACGATAATCCGTTTCGGTGAAAAACGTCATCCCGAGCGGAGTCGAGGGGCTATTTCGACGGGCGGATCTCCCTGAGCAGGTCCCGCAGCCTCGCGGACATCTCCCTCACCTCGTCCGGGCCTATCGTGTAGCCGCCGTAGCGTATGTTGTAGATGCGTTCCTTCATCTCTCCCAGCGCCTTCCTGTGGATTTCGCCGAGCATCAGCGCTTCGCCCGCGCCGGGGGCCACGAGCCTGCCAAGCACGCGCTCCGCGGTTTTCAGAAACTCTCCAGGGTCGCTCCCCTTCGTCGAGAGGATCACGTCGCGGTGCATGGCATCGAGCGCGGCAGCGTCAACCAGGTCCGCCTTGTGATCCGCGGATTTTATCTCGGACTTCCGTTTCGACGCGATGAACGCGGCATACTTCCTGCGCTCCCAGAGCGCAACGCCCGCGACGATCCCCGCCACCGCCAGAACGATGAGGGCGATCCAGAGCAGGTTTACGTCCGGTCCCTGTTCGCCGCCCTCCCCGTCCAGGCCGATACCGCCGCGCGACGCGTCTCCGGTCACCTTGAGAGTGATCTTCTCGGAATCGAGCACCCGGTAGGAAGCGGCAACGGGATCGAAGAAGGTGAACCTGAGGGATCCGGCGTCGATATCGCCCGCGGTCTCCGGAAGCAGGGTAAACACGAACTCACGGGTCCCCTTCACCGCGTTTCCCTCCACTTCGGTCTTCGCGTCGTTCACACCGCGGATCACCTTCACCCCGCGGGGAGCATCGAAGACCGGCGGATTGAGGGTAATGAAGTTCCCTTCGCCCCGGATTACGGCATTCACACGCACCTCGTCGTAGACTTTCACCGCCTTCGTATCGTACGCAACGTCCATGGTGAATCGGCCCACATTGCCGTCATAGCCAGCGGGCTTTCCCGCCTCCGGAAGCGGCAGTACCTCCACGGACGCCTCGTCGAGGACGACGCGCGCCTGGCGCGGAAACTGGAAGAACCCCTCGTCGGACACGTATGATATCACCACCTCGCCGCCGCCAATGGCATGTCTGCCCTTCATTGACGGGATAAGCAGGAAGGTGGCGAGCCTGGTCTTGACGAATTCGGATCCATCGATCCTCTCTGTCTCGTCCTCGCTCTTCTCCTCGATGCTGTTCTGCACGAACCATTTCGTCTCCGGGAGCTTCTGCGGCACCGGCGGCCGGTCGAAGTTGATGCCGGAATGGAGGAGATAGTAGCGCAGCAGCAGCGGCTCCCCCGTATAGACCCGCTGCTTCGACAGGACCGTCCGCTTCAGCACGCGCTGGTGCTGCGCCTCTCTCTCGTCGCCGCCGCGGCGCGGGCGTGATACGCCCGGCATCGCCACCAGCGTCATTGTCCTTGACTGGTAGCGCGCGCCGTCTACAGTGAACTGGATGGGCGGCACCGTGAACTTGCCGCTGCGTTGGGGTGTCACTGCATAGTTGAGGACCATCCCCGACCAGCTCACCCCGTTTATCCACTGGAAGCTCCGGCTCACCCCGCGGTATGATATATCGAGCCCCGGAACGTTTGGCACGCGGCCGGTGTCCGCGTTTCCGCCTCCCTTGATCTTTATCTGAAGCGTGGCATCCTGTCCCACGGCGACGCGGTCCGGCTCCATCACGGTCTCTATCTCGAGCGCATACCCCGGGGCAATCACACAGAGCAGCGCCAGGAGGGCCGATATCATCCTACCAGGACTTTTCACGTATCATCTCCCCTCCCGACTTGCCACGCTGGCGGCGCACCGGACTGTTCTTCATCGACTCCAGTATGCTCTTAAGCTGCTCTTTGCTCATCTTCGCCTGAGCCTGTCCTTTATCCTGTCCACCCTTGTCTTTTGTATCATCGCCCTGCTTACCCTGCCGATTTTTATCTTTCTTGTCATCATTGTCGCCGCCCTTCTGCTGCTGGTCCTGCCGGCCGTCCTTCGGCGGCTCCTTCTTTTTCAGAAGATACTCGATATTTTTTTTCGCGGGGAGATAGGACGGGTCGACCGCCAGCGCCCCCATGTACGCGCTCACCGCCTGCTCCACGTCCCCCTTCTTCAAAAACGCGTTGCCCATGTTGAAGAGCGCCTTCTTCTGCACATCCCTGTCGCCGGACTTGAGCGCCTCGCGAAACTCGTCGGCTGATCCCTCGAAGTCTCCCTGCATGTAGCGCGCGCCCCCGTGGTTGAATCGGAGCTTCTTCTTCTCCGCTTCACCCGGCGCATATTTCTCCGCGGCGTTGTAGCCTTTCCGCGCCTCGTCGTACTTCTTCTGGTGAAACTGCGCGTTCCCCTCGCTCACCCGGTCCCTGTACGGATCGAGCCACGCGACGCAGGCGATAATAAGGCATAAATTAAGAGTAATAATAATTTTTTTCATTATATGATAATTCTTCTTAACTCAAATCAATCAGCATCCTTGCGCTGCGTCCTCTGTGCCTCCGTGCCTCTGTGGTTGCCTTTACTCTTTCCTTTCACATCCCTTCCCTTCCTTGAACCGATCATCCTCCTCTCCGGTAGCAGCAGCTCCGCCATAAGCAGGATCGCGAGGATAAGCGCGAAGATCTGGTAGCGCTCCTTCTTCTCCTTCACGATGCGCGTGCCGTAGGGATTGCGCGCCTCGCGGCCCATCGTGTCGATGATCCTGTAGATCCCCGAGAAGCCGTCGGTGATGTCGATATACTCGCCGCCCGTGGCACGCGCGACCTTCCGCAGGAGACCCGGGTCCTTCTTTGTGCGCACCACGCTCCCCGAGGAATCCTTCTGGTAAATATCGCCCGAGGCATCGTCCGCGGAAAGTGGGATCACCTCCCCGCCCTCGCGGCCCACGCCCACCGCGAAGACCGTGACGCCCAGGTCCTTGAACTTCTCCACTGCCGCCTCCACCTTCCCCTCGTGGTCCTCGCCGTCGGAGATGACAACAAGGTTCCGTGACGTCATTCTCCGCTTATTGAAGACGCGGTACGCCATCTCGAAGGCGGCACCCATGTTGGTGCCGGGGATGCGCACCGCGCCGGGACCCGCGGCGTCCAGGAACATGGCGAAGGCGCCCATGTCCGTGGTGAGTGGGCACTGGATGAAGGCCTCGCCGGCGAAGAGCACCAGGCCGGCGCGGTCCCCCCTGAGCGATTCCGCCAGCAGCCTCACCGCGTCGCGGGCGCGCTCCAGGCGGCTCGGGTTCACGTCGCGCGCGAGCATGCTGTTGCTCACGTCCAGCGCCACGAGCAGGTCCACGCCCTCGCTTGACGCCTCGCGCGTCTCCTCGCCCCACTGCGGACGCAGCGCGGTGAACGCGAAGAGCGCCGCACAGAGAAATATCAGGCCCACTTTCAGGGCAGAAAGGAAGCGGTCGCGGACCACGAGGCGCGCTCTTACCGAGGGATTCGCCATGAGACGCGACAGTATCATGCCCTTCCAAAAAATGTACCCGGCGTAGAGCGCCATGATGATGGCCGCCGCCAGCGCTATGTAAATGATGTATTTCTGGTTCGCGAATACCATCACGGTATCTTCCTGTACACGACGGAGCGCAGCAGTATTTCCAGAAAGAAGAGTGCCATGGCGATGAAGAGCGCGTACTGGAACCGGTCGTAGAACTCGTGGTAGTGGCGCACATCGTAGTCACTGCGCTCCAGCCGGTCGATATCCTTCACCTTCTCCCAGAGGACCTGCCCGGACTCCGCGCTGTAGAACTTACCGCCCGTGGTCTCCGCCATTTTCTCGAGGGACTCCGGGTCGTAGTGGTCGCGGTATATCTTCATGCGCGAGAAGAACGGCACGCGCACGTTCTTCTTGCCAATTCCCACCGGGTAGATCTTGATCCCCAGGTCCGCGCACATCTTCGTCGCCGTCTCCGGGTCCACGATACCCCGGTTGTTCATTCCGTCGGTGAGGAGCAGTATCACCCTGCTCTTCGCCTTGCTCTCGGACATGCGCGCCGCCGCGAGCGCGAGCGCCTCGCCGATGGCCGTGCCCTCCTTGTCGGCGGAATCGAACGCTATCTCCCCCACGATGTCCTCCACCATGTCGCGCTCGTGGGTCAGCGGGCACTGGAAGTACGCCTCTCCGGCGAAGACCACCAGGCCGATCCGGTCGTTCTTCCGCAGTTTGATGAAGTCCTTCACCACGTTCTTCGCCACCTCAAGGCGGTTCTTCGGCTGGAAGTCCTCGGAGCTCATGGAGGGCGATATGTCCAGCGTGATCATGATATCGATCCCCTGGTGCTTCACGCTGGAAAAATCCACGCCCTTCCCCGGCCGCGCCAGGGCGATGATGAGAAAGAACACGGCGAGCATGCGCAGCGCGGGCAGGTAGCGGTACGTGCGCTCGCGGATGGAGTGGCGGCGCGTCACGATGCGCCGCGACGAGACGGCGATGGCCGCCCCGCGGAGATGGACCCGGCGGTAAAAATACCAGGCGCACGCCGCGGCCCACGGCAGCAGGAGCAGGAGAAACGCCGGGTTCCTGAAATCAGGCCAGTACATCGCCCCTCGCCCCCGATATGTTTTTCGCCAGCCTCACGCATGTTTCCATGTTGAGCCTGAGCGATTCCTCCGATGGCGCGAACTCCGCAAACTTCGCCAGGTCCCAGAGGTCCAGGATGGCGCGGATATCGTCCTCGTTCTTCGCGTACATCACCCGCGGCAGGTGCGTTTCCATCGCGCGGTGTATTTCCGTCACCGTCATGTCCATGGCGTCGATGCCGAGGAGCCGCGTGAGATACGCGCGGAAGAGCGCGGACATTTCGAAGACGTATTCGCGCACCTGCCCGGTCTCGATGAGCCGCTTCCGCGACAGCGCGCCCACGCCGCTCATGAACTCCTCCAGCGGATTGATTTCCGGCGGCGGGGGCACGGCAAGCTTCCGGGCGTTCCACCATCGGGCGAAGAAGAAACCCCCGGCCGCAGCCACCGCCAGGGCCAGGACGATCCAGAGTACGCGCCAGTAGTTGCCGCCAAGCTCAAGCGGCGGCTCGATCTCCCGGTACTCCCCCTGCTGGTTCACGCTTTCGATCTCCACATCGGGGACGCGGTAGCCTATCCGCGTGTTCGTGGCGTCGAAAAGCTCTATTTCCGGGAGGCGGTGTTTCCCTGGCCGGAAATACGAAAGGCTCACGGTAACCGTCAGGTGGGCGATACCGGCCTCCGTCTTCTCGTCCTTGCGCGCGTTGTGTATCACGCACAGCGGGACCTTCAGGGACGGATCGTCCTTCGCGTCTTTTACCTTGCCCGTCGCCTTCGTGTCAGCAGTGGCCGGCTCCGGAAAGATGACGCGAGCGTCCGGCATCCGGAAAGTGATGCCGGAAAGCGATTTTCCGACCACGACCACGCGGTACTCCAGGGGCACGCCCACGGTCGCCTTCGCGGGATTCACCGTGGCCCGTACCTCGGGAAAGTCACCGTTCTTCTGCGCCTGAGCGGACGCAAGCGCGGGAAGCGCAATTGCGAATAGACTAAATGTAATAATAAAATTTTTCATCATCACAATACTTAATAGAAAGCAACCACAGAGGCACAGAGACACGGAGGATGTGTTTTTTCATATATGATATTACTTCTCTCTCCTGGCTCCATGCGACCTCACTTCGCATTATGCCCGACATCCACCATGGATTCCCGCCTTCGCGGGAATGACACAATTCTACGATCCTAATCTCAGCGGCTCCGCGTAATCTCTCCCTTTACCTTTAGCGTCTTTTCCTCTGCGCCTCTGTGCCTCTGTGGTTGCCTTTTTGAATCATCCACGCCGCACGGCGCGGTTTCGCTTCTCGAAATAGCGCATGATCGGCGCCTCTATAGATTCCATAGTGTCAAGCTGGATGCAGTCCATCTCGCGGATCCGCGCAACCTCCGCGCTCTCCGGCATCGCGTCGGAGAGGAACGGCTCTCCCGTCTCCAGGTCCACGAACTCCGCCAGGCCGAAGAGGTTCATCTCGCGCTCCATCGGGTCCGACACCATCACTGGTATCAGGTCGTGCTTCTGGCGCAGGCGCTTCAGCTTCAGCGAGTAGCCCACATCCAGGAAGTCCGATATCAGGAAGACCACGCTCCGCTTCTTCATCACCCGGAGCAGGAAGTCGATGGCGCCGCCGATGTCGGTGCGCCTCCCCGCGGGCTTCAGGCGCACGATCTCGTCGAGCACGCTCAGCACGAAGCGGTCGCCCTTGCGGGGCCGGATGAATCGCTCCACGCGGTCGGTGAACAGTAGCACCGTGATCCGGTCGTTGTTCATCTGCGCCAGGTAGAGGAAGAGCGTCGCCACGTCGAGTATCAGGTCGCGCTTGCTCCGTCCGGAGCCGAAATCCACCGACGCGGACATGTCCACCATCAGCACCACCGAGAGCTCGCGCTCCTCGGAGTACTGCTTCACGAAGAGGTGGTTCATCCGCGCAGAGACGTTCCAGTCGATATTGCGCACGTCGTCGCCGTACTGGTACTCGCGCACGCTGTCGAAATGGATCCCCAGCCCCTTGAAGGCCGTGCGGTACTCCCCCGTGAAGACGGTGTTCATCTTCCGGTGCGTGCGCAGCTTCAGTTTCTTGACGAGCGCGAGTTCCGGCGTTCCCACTTACGGCACCTCAATCGAATCCAGTATCATCCGCACCACGTCGTCGGAGCCCCTGCCGTCCGCCTCCGCCTCGTAGGAGAGGATGATACGGTGGCGCAGCACGTCGGGGGCGATTTCCTTCACGTCGTCGGGGTTGGCGAAGCCGCGCCCCCGGATGAAAGCGATGCCGCGCGCCGCCTTCATGAGCGCGATCGATGCGCGGGGACTCGCCCCGTAGTCGATGTACCGCTTCAGGTCCTCGTTCTTCGGCTCGCGCGTCTCGGCGATGATGTTGATGATATAGTCCACCAGCTTCTCGGTCATATGGATGGAGTCGATGAGCGCGGCTTTCTGCTCCACCACTCCGGGATCGATTACCGCCGATATCCGGTCGACGCTGATCTCGCCGAAGCGGGTGAGTATCTCCTTCTCCTCGCCGCGGCTCGGGTAGCCCACCAGGCACTTCATCATGAAGCGGTCCACCTGCGCCTCGGGCAGCGGATAGGTCCCTTCCTGCTCGATCGGATTCTCGGTCGCGAGCACCATGAACGGTCTCGCGAGCGGGTACGTCTCGTCGCCTATGGTCACCATCCGCTCCTCCATCGCCTGCAGCAGTGCGGACTGCACTTTTGCCGGGGCGCGGTTGATCTCGTCCGCCAGGAGGATGTTGGTGAAGATGGGGCCCTTCCGCGTGAAGAAGTCCAGGTCCTTGGGATTGTAGATCCGCGTGCCGATGAGGTCGGCGGGGAGGAGGTCCGGGGTGAACTGGATGCGGCTGAACGCCGTGTTGATGGCCTTCGCGAACGCGCGCACGGAGAGCGTCTTCGCCAGGCCCGGCACTCCCTCCAGCAGTATGTGCCCGCCGGAGAGGAAGGCGATGATGATGCGCTCCACCAGCGCCTCCTGCCCCACTATCACCTTCGCGATCTCGGCCTTCAGTTTTTCCACGAAGGTATTTTCGGTCCTCACCCGCGCGGTGAGTTTTTCGATTTCAGCGTAATCCATGATTCAACTCCTCTCGATTGTCAAGTATGCCAGCGGTACACCGGTGCATTCATCTCGCGCAGTCATACGCAGTAAAATTCGTCATATTATGAATATTTGTACAACACGGGAATGCTTTGTTACAGGGGCAGTGATGATACCGGAGACAATTTTTTTCAAGCAATAAACTACGGAGACGGCACACACCAACCGCTTGCCATCTTCTCCGGGGCCAACGCCTCGCCAATGAGCAAGATGGCATCATCGGCATACCGCATATTTCCATAAAAGAAAAGACAAACGCATACTGAATACAGGAACACAGACGATCGGTTCGTTTTTATCTTGACGGATGCTGTTTTCTTGGTTATTTTCATACAAAGATTGCCCGGGTAGGCATAATGCCGGGATTCATGCAATAATGAGGGAGTTACCGTGAACACAACCAAACAAGAAGCGATAAACGCCATATCAAAACTGCCTGACAGCGCGACTATCGACGACATCATGTACCGGCTCTATGTCATCGATAAAATAAACCGCGGGCTTGAGGCAATCGACAGGGGGGAAGCGCTCACCATTGACAAGCTTCGGAAAGAAGCGGAATCATGGTAATAATATCAAAGCCCGCACGTGCAGACTTGCGGCAAATTCACGACTATATCGCCAAGGATTCTCTCCACTACGCACGCGAGGTCGTTCTGACAATCATGGAGAGCATTCGAACCATCGAATCATTTCCGCAGAAGGGAAGAATTGTTCCTGAAATTCAGAACGAAAGCATCCGGGAAATATTCGTCCACTCCTACCGCATCATATACAGGATACGCGGCTCCGTCGAAGTGGCGGCAATAATTCATGCGAAAAGAGATTTTACGGAAGCGGTGAAAGATCGGATTCCGTGATTATAATTAGACGACCGCTCCATTGCTCCATGCACAACACCAATCCAATACAGATAACAGCCTCAATCGATCACCCCCCAAACAAAGCCACCCTTTTTTACACAAGCCCCAGAAAATCATATCACTTATAATGTTTGGTGCGATACAGAGTTATCGGAAGAAAAATAGTTTTAACACCGATACCTTCCTGGTTGTAATACCTTACGGAGTAAAATCCCTGGAGAACGGGAACCGAATCCAGTCTTCCTCCGATTAAACATATATTATGATGTTCCTCGCTACCCGATTTCGCGACCAGATCCTCCATGAACGAATGCATCACGTTGTTGAACCTGCAGACGGCAGCATCATACTCCATATTTTTCTTCCGATCGTTTATGAATACCGTGGTTTTATTATCCCGCTTGATTTCAATCCGCACACCCGGGCTAGCTCCATTTTTGGTTTCCCAGAGGCCATATGTTTCCCATGGCGAGTTTTGCCCAAAGCCGGTAACCGTTAGCAGCAGCAACAAGCCTGCCGTTGATAATACCTTCTTTGCATCATATAAAACACGCTTGCCAATCATAGAACATCTCCGATTTTTTATCGCTGCAATCTCAAGGTGAATATAAAACGGCCCCCCTTCCGGGAGGCCGCCTGAATCTTCACATTTATAATACTTCTTCTAATACTCCGGCTCCTCGACGCGGGCGCCGCCGCCGTTCCCCTCGCCGTATCCGGCCTTGCCTTCCTGGGCGGATGTCTTCTTCGCGTCTTTCGTTGAGGACTTCGTCGCGTCCTTCGAAGCACCGCCTTCACCTTCACCGGACGTGATGTACTTCCTGCACCTCGTCACACTGCCGTCCATGGGCACCTTGAGCTGCTGGCCCGGGAGGATCAGGTGCGGGTTGCTCACCTGGTCGCGATTGGCGTCGTGGATTTTGGGCCACTTGAAGCCGTCGCCGTAGTAGATGCGGGCTATCCTCCACAGGCAGTCCTTGTTGCCGGGGATGTAGCGCACCGTGTACAACGCGTAGCCGCGCTCGCAGTCGATCTGCGTCTGACTTTTCCGCTCGGCAGTCGCGGCTTTGTCTTTGTCCTTGCCCTGGGTGCTCAAATCAACGCGGGTATCGGCCTTGGTGGCGAGGACCAGTCTGGAGAGACGCTGGGAATCCTCGGCCG
>JAGODF010000119.1 GCA_017998375.1 Spirochaetota bacterium | reverse complement strand
TGGCCTTCAACACGGGGCTTGGCGCCGAGGTGCAGAGGCCTCTCGCGACGGTCGTCGTGGGCGGGGTGATATCGTCCACCATACTCACGCTGCTCCTCCTCCCCACGCTCTACATGTGGCTGGAGCGGAGCAGGGACATCTGGGACCTGCTGACGTTCGAGGACGGCGGGGACGAGTATCTTTGATCCCCATATCACTTTCCCGCCAGCCGTGAAAGGTCGCCGTCCAGCGCGGCGAGCGCCAGGACGAGGCCGCGCTTGATGTCGTTCGCGGTCGCGCCGCCGGGAAGCACGCGCCGTTTCCAGATCCGCAGGCCGAAACGCACGAAGAAGTTGTCGATGAACTCCGTTTTCGCGAGGTAGCGGAAGCGCGTGTCGCCGGGGCACGCCGGCTCCCAGCGAAAATCCATGATTGATCCCTCGCCGCCGTTGGCGTTCACCATCGCCGATGAAAAGTCATTGATGAGCTCCGCCATATTATCAGGTATCACCAGGTCGATGAGCCAGGGCGGCACCAGGTGGAACGCCCGCCCCTCGATGCGCGTGGGCGAGACTGACACCAAACGGTTTCGCATCCATCCCGCGCCGGCCGTCTCGCCCATCTCGTGGCGCGACACGATGTCCGGCGTGGAGAA
Source organism: Spirochaetota bacterium (assembly GCA_017998375.1). Lineage (GTDB taxonomy): Bacteria > Spirochaetota > UBA4802 > UBA4802 > JAGODF01 > JAGODF01. The sequence goes on along the minus strand of JAGODF010000119.1, from coordinate 10,365 downwards.
CCTGAGCCCGTAGACGTTCGTGAAAAACTCGGCGTGCGAGATGAAGGCGCGCGTGCGCCCGTCCGTGATGTCGAACTCCTCGCCGAGACGGGGCTCGCCCCTTTCGTCGGACGGAACTATCATCCCCCCGCGCGTCAGCATGGTGATCGTGAAGAAGGTATTGTCGCTGTCCAGCATGAAATCGAAGACCCTGTGACCGCGGTCGTTCAGGACGCGGATTTTCAGCCGGAAGAGCCCGCTCATCCCGTCCAGGAACGTCGCGGAAGCCGGGTAGTCCCTGCGGATGGCGTCCATGTTGAACGAGGCCTGGAACCGGAGCTGCGTGTGCCGCGCCGTGCCCGCGCCGCGCACCGTCACCAGCGACCTCAGGCCGAAGTATTTCAGCATGTGCGCGGAAAAGGCGGGGAAGGCCCGTGCATAGGCGCGCATCACCCTGCGGGACTCTCCGTTGAGCGCGGCGTGCTCCGCGCCTTCGGGCGCGGGGAGCAGGGCGATGTTTGCCGGGTGGATTACCGCAAGGTTGCCCTTCAGATACGCGTTCATATTCCGGTGCGAGAGTGCCCCGAAGGCGGAGTTGATGGCGATTCTCCCGGAGTAGGTCCGCATCCCCCGGGGACTGCGCCCGTTCTTCTTCAGAGCGAATTCCGCGGTGAAGTTCCCCTGCCGCGACCAGTCCATTCCGCCGGCACCGTTCACGGCCTGCACTTTCAGGCGCGAGCCGTCGCCGGTCCCGGCGAAGATGGCGCCGCGGTATCCGCCCTCCAGCGGGATGAGCGCGGGATTCCCGTAAAACTCGGCGAAGTCGAAGTCCGCGAGGGACCTGTCGGCCAGGTCGATGAGGGTTTTCGTCCTGGCGTCGGCGTCGGTTTTCGACACGGCGCGGTCGAGGAGGCGAACCAGCGAGAGCATGTCCGCGGCGCCGCGCCCGCCGGGCGACATGCCGGTCACCGCGTCCTCGAAGGAATGCGGGGCGCCCGTGGCGGTGAGGAGCATCATGCAGGTTGCGGCCAGAATTATTTTCATCGGCGTGCCCTCAGGACTGCACGAAGAGAGGACGGACCGCCATGGCGAAGCCCATGTCGCCCTTTATCTTCATCGCGCCGCCCATGAAAAGGCTCACCGGGTCCTTCGCGCCGGACATCACCGCGCGGAAATCGTCCGCGGAGAAACCGAACTCGGCGAAGGGCTCGGCCCCGCCGTTCAGGACGAGGGTGATGGTCGATTCTGTTCCGCCGGCGGCGACTTTCGTCACCAGCGTGCCCTTCAGGAGCTTCAGCGCGTCGTACCGTGCCCGGGAGAGGAACGCGCGCGACGCGAGGAGGATGTCGATGTTGTCGATGGATATCATGCGCTCGAGCTCCCCGCGGTCCAGGACCACCCGCATCATCGGGGCGTCGATGTCGTCGCTCCCCGCGGAGAGCTCTTTCCCGTCCTTCACCCGGTACGAGTACCTGCTTCCGGAGACTTCCATCACCAGCGTGAACTCGGTCCCCGCGAGCTCCCGGTCGCGCCCCGTGATGCCGATCATTTCCAGGATGGCGCCCGGCATCACCGTGCCGAAGAGGACCTGCTCGTCGAGCGTGATTTTCACCTTCTCCCCGTCATTCATCGATATCCGTAGCGCGGGCGCGGCGGTATCGCCCTCCGCGGCGACGAGTTCACCGCCGCCTTTCAGCGTGTAGGAGAAGGAGCGGCCGAACCAGTCGACGGTCACCCGGTATTCGCCGCCGGAGAGCCTGGCCGTGAGACCCGAGGAGCGGACCGCTTCGGCGGCGAGACGCGGTATCAATTTAAGGAAGATATCATCGCTCGCGTAACGCAGTGTAAGCATCGCCCTGTCCGGCATGGGGCCTCCTTCGCTGAAAATAGTATCAAATTTGTGTTGATGGCTTTATTACCGGTACCTCGGCTCGTATGTCGCCGCGTACTTCCGTGGACCGGCGAGTCCCACGCGGAGGAGGGACCGCCTCACTTCTGCATGGTGGCGCTGTAGAACTTGTAGTTGTTCTTTCCGGATTCCTTGGCGCGGTACTGCGCCATGTCCGCCTTCTTGAGGAGCGTATCGGCGTTGTCGCTGTCGATGGGGTAGAACGCGACCCCCATGCTGGGCGATATTCGTATCTCGCTCCCCTTGAGGAAAAAGGGCCGCTCGAACGACGCGTGGATGCGCCGCACCACCTTCTCCGCGTACTCCACGCTCTTGATGTCGGGGAGGATGAAGATGAATTCGTCGCCCCCGAAGCGCGCCACCGTGTCTATCTCCCTGATGCTTTCCTGGAGGCGCCCCGCGGCCTCCTTCAACAGCTGGTCGCCCGCGTCGTGGCCCAGGCCGTCGTTCACCTCCTTGAAGTTGTCCAGGTCCAGGAAGAGGACCGCCATGAGTGAGAAGTTGCGCCCGGCCTGGGCGATGGCCTGTTCCAGCCGGTCGATGAAGAGGATGCGGTTGGGCAGCCCCGTGAGCACGTCGTGGTGCGCCAGGAACTTCAGCGACTGTTCGAACTGCTTGCGCTCGCTGATGTCGCGCAGGACGCCGCGGAATCCCGTGCGCCTTCCCTGCCTGTCGGTGATGAGACTCACCGAGGCGTCGACGACGATGTGCTGGCCGTCCTTGCGTATGAGCTCCCACTCGAAGGACTTCCGCGGCCTCCCATCGCTGAAAACCTGGTTGAAGACGCGGAAGACCTCGGCCTTGTTCTTCTGGTCCATGTATTTCCTGTAATCCATGTGCATCAGCTCTTCCATGGCGTATCCCAGTATGCGGCACAGGGAGGAGTTCATGAAGGTCATGGCGCCACGCAGGTCCACCTCGTAGTAGCCGTCCTCGATGCTCTCCAGGATGGTCCTGTATTTCTGGTTGCTCTCCCAGAGCGATTCCTCGGCCCGGCGGCGCTCGGCGAGCTCCTGCTGGAGGCGGTCGTAGAGCATGGCGTTGTCCAGCGCCAGCGAGGCGAGCTCGGCGAAGCGCGTGAGTATCGCGATCTCGCTGTCGTCGAAGGAACCGTTACCGCCGTCTCGCCCCATCCCTATCACCCCCATCACCTTTCCCTGGGACTTGAGCGGTGCCGCCACCATCGCGCCCAGGGCATCGAGGTCGGTACCGGGAACGCGGTTGGGGTAGTCCCTGTAGCTCGTGATCGGCATCGTTTCAGCGGAGGCCCAGACGCTGCCGCAGAGGCCCTGGCCGGGAATGAACGCGTCGCCTATCCGCGTGTTGAACACGCCGATGCCCACACGGGTGACGAGAGCCGTGCCTTCATCGTTGGTGAGCGCGAGATATCCGTGGGGCGCGTTCAGGAGAAGGGACGCGTTCTCCACGACTGTATGAAGCAGTTCCATGATGTCCAGGCGGTCGATGATGGACAGCGCCGTGTTGTGGAGGGCCAGGAGATACCGGCTGTGTTCCCGGAGGCGCGCCTCGGCTTCGCGGCGCTCGGCGATCTCGCGGGTGAGCTGCTCGTTCGCGCGTGAGAGTTCCTCCGTGCGCTGGTGCACCATCACTTCCAGGTTCTGCCGGTATTCCCGCAGCTGGTTTTCGTATTCCTTCCTCTCGGTGATGTCGCGGAAGTTCACCACGATGCCGCGGATGGCCGGGTCCTCCAGGAGGTTCTTGAAATTCACGTCGAAGAGCCGCCAGTCCCCTTCGCTGGAGCGCAGGCGGAGCTTGCGCGACGAGATCCGCCCGGGATTGCGCAGGAGGACCAGGAAGAACTTCCTCATCGTCGGCACCTCGTCGGGGTGGATGAAATCGAGGGTGTTTTTTCCCGCAAGATCGGCGGGATCGTAGTTCAGTATGTTGATGACCGACGGGCTTACGTACCTGATGATGCCGGCGTTGTCGATGATGGAGATGATGTCCGATGAGTGCGACACCAGGGTCCGGAAGCGCTCCTCGCTCTCCCGCTGCTCGCCCTCCCGCGCCTCGCGGAGCCTCTGGCGGGTTTCCCGTAGGCCGTGCCCCACCACGAGAATCCCGATGACCGCGCCGCTGCCGTCCCTGATCACCGAGAAGAGCGTGTCCACGGGAATGGTTTCTCCGTGCGCGGAGGTGAAGTCGAGCTCAATCCTGTGCGCGGAGTATTTTCCTTCCAGGAGGGTCCGCAGTTTTTCGGGGAAGGAGTCGTCGCGCCGGACGATTCCAGCGAGCGTCCTTCCGGCGAGCTTTCCCTTCCCGTGGCCGAGGATCGTGTCAGCGGGCCTGTTGGCCCGGACGATGCGCCCCGCCGGATCGAGGAGGATGATAAAGTCGCGTATCAGGTCGACGATCCTCTCGGAAGCCACGGCGGAGTCGATGGACATCAGCCTGTACCTGACGATGGCGTACCAGACGCCCGCTCCCGTGATGAGCATGAGGAGGTGGCCCAGCACGGGAATGGAGTAGATGCCGAAATAGGGGAGCAGCTGCTCCGAGACCAGTACCAGCGCCATGGTGACTGTCGCGGTCCAGCCGATGGTGCGCGCCTGCTTCCTCTCCCGCGTGTTGTCGGAGCCGTGGGCGCGGCGAAGGAACAGCGCGATGCCGAACGCCATGTAGAGTCCCACGTACGAAATGAACGCCGCGTACCAGGCTGTATCGTACACCATGACGTCCGTCCAGCCCAGTGGTGTGCGTGTGAACCCCGATGTCGTGATGACGCCGGTGAGGGAGCGTCCCATGAAGACAAGAGCCGGCGCGTACAGGGCGAGGTACTGCAACGCCCGCAGCCGCGGGCGGCCGCTCCGGGTGAATACCATCGCGAAATTCGCGAATAAAGCCGGCATGAAGCTCCACCCGATCGCGGATACGCGGTGCCACGCGCGGCATTCCTCCTCGCTGGCGGCGGAATAGATGAACGCGTATGAGAGCGACCACAGGGACGCGCAGAAAGTTATGGCGAAGAATATCCGGTTGAGGCGGGAGCGTGGTTCAAGCTTCAGGGCATACAGGCCCATGAAAATGAATATCAGGCTGGCGAAGGACGATAGGAGTGAGAGTATGTTCATGGTGCGATGGTGCCCGCGCGCCCATTAATAATAATGGCGGAACGCGGGCATTGTCAAGAAATAAAGGGGAGGGACGTTACATGAAATATCAGCGGACGTCTTTTCCTGCACTGCCCGGGTCGTCGAGAAAGCCGGGGTCGTGCTCCCTGAACCAGGAAACGAGCTTTCGGTTGCGGTTGCGCCGGTACTGTCTGCGGTAGAATTCTTTTTCTTCCGCGGTGTTCCATATGCCCAGGCCCTTCTCCCTGGCCGCGTCCTCGATCTTCACGAGCTCAGCGTGGCGCGGCGACTTGAACTTCCGGTAGACGCGGGCGAGCCCCTTCTCCACGAGGAGGGCGCAGACATCACGATTTTCGTGATAGACGAAGGCCAGGATGCGCCTGTAGCGGTCGCGCCCGGGCTCGTCGCCGCGCGCCTGGGCCTGGAGGCGCACCCGCTTTCCCTGGAGGAGCTCCCGGGTGAAGCGCGCTGAGTCGCGCCCCAGGTATTCCGTGTACCCGTAGCGCCGGGCGTACGACTCCGGGGCGTCTATTCCCCAGAAACGGACGACCTCGGTCTTCCCCGAATCGAGCCGCACCTTCATGGTGTCCCCGTCGAGGACGCGGACTACCTGCGCCTCCAGGTCGATGTGCCTGGCGCCCAGACCTTCTGCGGAACAGAGCGCGAGCACCAGCGCCAGAGCTGCGGCGGTCCGCGACGGCAGCGTGCTGTTATAACTCCCTGAGTGATTCATCTATCCCCTTCCTCGTTTCAAACCAGAATTCCAGGGCCGCCTCTTTGCGGTCCTTCCGGAAAAAGTCTATCCAGCGCGCCAGCTCCAGGGACGCGTCCTTCTCCACGTCGCGCCTCCGCTCCAGGAACGTGAGGACCAGGTCGGTGTTGCGCTCCGACTCCCAGAAGACCGCGGCGTTGCGGCTGTTGATCCGGCTGGCGGTGTTGCGGATGCGCTCCATGAAGCCGTCCTTAACGCCGAAGACGGAGCCGAGAATCTCGGGCACCATCTCCTCGGCCCACTGGCGGTGGAAGCGGCAGAAGCCCGCGTTGTCCATCACGAGCTCCTTTACCATGCGCTCGGCGCACTTGCGGCCGAGCTCCCTCGGCGGCAGGAACTCGCCGCCGTAGTGCATGTAGTACTTTCCCATGATGGGCATGGGGGCCAGGGCGCCGGGAGTCCAGTACTGGTTGGGCACCATCCACCCGTTGCGCGCGTTGGAAATGAAAAGGAAGCGGTCGATGACCTCCCTGCCGCGCCCGCGCGCGAGGTTCCTCGCGAGTTTCCGCGCGCCCTCGCCGAGGTCGAGTATTCCGCGTTGCGCGACAATGGAGTCCAGGAGCGCGACGCCCAGGTCCGCGTTCGCCATGGAGTCGGTCTCGACGCTGAAGTTCCTGTGATCGAAGACCGGCGCGCCCTTCACGCCGAGCTCCCCGGCGGAGAGGAGCTTCGCGTCCAGGCAGTCCATCAGCCACGAGAGCACGCCGCCGGCGGAGATGGCGTCGAAGCCCAGCGTGTCGGCATGGTGGTTCAGCTTCTCCGCCGCGCGCTGGTCGAAGATGCCGCAGAGCGGTCCCAGGGTCTGGTACGGCTCGTAGTCCTTCTTGAACTCGTCCTTCATCTTCTTGCAGACCGCGGCGCAGGGCTCGCCGCAGGTTCTGTAGCTCTTCGTGGCGATGGTCTCCTCGTTGAACTGCTTCAGGTAGTGATCGACGATGAGATTCCTGTGGATGGCGACGCGCTCCTCCTCGGACATGAAGATGCTCCGGTAGTTGAAGGCTATCACCCCGCCGCCGGCCTTCGCGTAATTCACACCGAAGGTGCCGCCGGTCCCGAAGCCGGGATCGAAGCGGTACTTCGTGGTGGCCTCCATGTCCTTCATGGCGAGCTTGCTGTTGTATTTTCCTGTGAACCACTCGTCCGCCACCTTCCGGTCGCGGAAGTCCTCGTCGATGAAGGTGCCGCCGTAGATGACGCCGGCGATGCTGTGCTCGCGGAGCATCTTCGTGCCGAAACCGCCGCGCCCGGCCCAGGTGTCGACGTAACTCGCTTTTCCCTCCCTGACCGGCACCGAGACGACGGCGCCCATGTCGGTGGCCGCGGCGGCGGGACCCGTCGCGAGGACCCGTGGATCGGTCTCGTAGCGTCCGCCGAAAAGCTCCAGGGCGCGGTCCATGACCGCGTAGACGCCGCCGCGCCCGCTTTCCCATATCCTCGCGGCATCGACGGGGGTGATTTCCACCTCGATCTCCTCGCCGTGGGTGCGGTTCAGGTACAGGAGCGAAGGGGCGGATGCCCGGCCCCGGATGGCGACCATGTTGATACCAAGATTGTCGAATACGAGCCCGGCGCCTCCCATGGATGATATAAAGAAGTTGCCCCAGCAGGGCGAGAAGCCGCAGAAGAAGAGCCTGTTGGATCCGGGGAAGATGGAGCCGGAGAGGATTCCCGTGCCGATGCAGAGCGCGTTATGGCGCTTGGCCATCGAGAGCCCCAGGTCCACGGGACCGAAGAACTCTCCCAGAGGGAAGCGCTCCATTTTATAGAAACCGGTCGCGGCGTCGATGTGAAGGACTTTCAGCGTGGTGTCCATGGCCCATGTATCCTATCAATTGGCATGTTGATCATATCTCATGATTTTGCATGATACTGCTTTGCATGATACGGCATTGTCTATATCTTTTCTCCGCGACCTCCGCGTCTCCGCGTGAGCCAATGTTGTTGCTTTACCCTTTGCGTCTTTGCGCGATCATTACCCCTTCAGCAGGGGACGCAGGTCCTCCAGTTTGTCGAACAGGTGCCAGATGTAGTCGCCGCCGCCCCTCTCGCGGTGCGGATGCAGGTCCGCGAGCGCCGGATCGTCCACATAGCTCTGGAACGCCTGGCGCGATGCCCACTCCACCACGATGAGCACCTGCCGCGGAGAAATATCGCCCTTCACCGATTCTCGAAACTTACCGAGGGCCACGACCTTCCCGCCGTGTGCGGCGACTTCCCGCGCGGAGCGGCGCGAGTAGGCGAGGTACTCTTCTCGGCTGGCGATGTTGAAGAGATTGAGCGCGTAGACGGGCGTGTCGGCCATGGGTTCCCTCCGGGAGGATTTATCTCTACCACCATGGGAACCTGGTGTCAATCCAATATCGGGGGCAATGCCGGCGGGAATGACTCCAAAATTTGTCATCGCGAGTGACTGGAGAGCGCGCGCCATCCCCCGACTACACTCGGGATGACTTTCATCCATATTTTATAATGGATGTCCTATCATTCTCATGGTGTGCGGAGTTGATGCTTCCGCCATCACCCCCACCCCGGCCCTCCCCCTCAAGGGGGAGGGAGCGCTGGTATCTCTATACCTCCGCGTGAGACACCATCATCCCCGCCGTGTTACGTCGCATGCCCTGCAAATGAGTGATTGACAAACGCCTCAATATGGGCGATATTGAAGCACAGAGTCGTCATATCACCCCTTTCCCGCGGAGGTGCGCCATGCAGAAGTTTCTCGTCATCGGACTCAATGTCTTCGGCCAGCATTTCGCCAAGAGCCTCAACGAGTACGGTTCCGCGGTGACGGGATTCGACCTGAGCCGCGAAAGGCTCGACGAGGCAAAGGCGTACCTCGTCCAGTCGGTGCAGGGCGACGCCACAGAGCGTCACGACCTTGCGGGCCTCCCGCTGAAAGAGTTCAGCGGCATCGTCGTCGGCATGGGCGATCCCGCGACCAACATGCTGTCCGTAATGGTGCTGAAGGAGCTCGGCGCGCCGCACATAATCGCCCGGGCCTCGTCGGAGGACCACTGCAGGGCGCTGGAACGGATGGGCGTGTTCGACATCGTCTACCCCGATCGCGACGCCGCCGCGAAGTCCGGGAAGGCGCACTCAATGCGGAACGTGCTGGACTACGTGCCGCTCACCGGCGAGTACGTGGTGATGAACATCCACCCGCCGAAGAGCTTCATCGGCCGCAGCATCCGCGAGCTCGGGATCGGCGCGCGCTTCCAGTGCCAGATCCTCGGCATCAAGTTTTCGCAGGGCGATAAAAACTGGCGGCCGGACGCGCCGGAGTGGGAGAACATGAAGATCGCGCCCACTGCGGACGAGGTTGTCCCCGAGAACTCTGTGCTGCTCTTCCTCGGCAGGCGCTCCGATCTTCAGCGGATACAGGATCTGGACTGAACGAAAAAAGGATTGCGTTCCCGTCGCAATGGTTGTCGTTGGGGCCATGAAAAAGTTCCCGCGCATCTACTATTTCATGGCGCTCGCCAATCTCTTCTTCTTCCTTGGTAACTCTTTCTTTATCCTGTTCCCCATCTATCTCAAGGACCTGGGCGCCTCGGAATCGTACATCGGCGTGATGAACAACCTGGACAAGGTGCTCGTCATCGCGGGCTCCGTCTATATAGGAACCCTCATTCATCGTCACGACAGGATCAGGCTCCTCCGGCTCGGCTATCTCATCCTCTTCGCCGCGTTCACGGCGTATCTCTTCATCACGTCGCTGTCGTGGCTCGTGCCCGCGGTGCGGGTCCTTCACGGGGCAGGCTTCGCGATAGCCATGGTGCTGGGCACCACCATCGTTTTCGAGTGCGTTCCCCCGGAGCGCGCCACCGAGGCGATAGGCCTTTACGGTGTCACCGGCGCCATCACCAACGCGGTGAGCCCGGCGATCGGGGAGCTCCTTCTCTCGCGAGGCGTGCATCACCGGGTGATATTCCTGCTTTCCGTGGTCCTTATCGCACTGAGCCTCGCGCTCACCTTCTACATGGCCCGCCTCCACCCGGCCCTGCGCATGGAGAACGAAAAAAACCTGGACGGCACGCTCCGTCTCTTCCGTGACAGGCGCTATTCAATCTTCGCCGCGGCCAGCTTCCTCTTCGGCGGCGGCTTCGGCGTGATCATCACCTTCTTTCCGAACTTCGTCCGTTCGACCACGAACCTTACCTTCTCGGTGTTTTTCCTTTTGTACATCGCGGTGCTGATCCTCATCCGTTTCACGGCGCTGCGAACCATCGAGCGCGCGGAGAAGCGCCTTCTCCTGGTGTCGGTATTCCTCGTCGGGGCGGTCATGAACTTCTTCATGAACATCATGGACACGCTCGCGGTGATGGTGCTGGTAAGCGTGATGTACGGCGTGACGCACGGCGTGCTCTACCCGGTGCTGAACGCGCACCTGGTGAACATAGTGGCGCCCGGCGACCGGGGAAAGTCGAACGCCGTCTTCACGGCGCTCTTCAACGGGGGGATGATGGCGTTCTCCTTCGGCCTGGGCTACCTGATCGATTATCTGGACTCGTACCCCGCGGCGTTCAACGTCGCGGGCGCGGGCTTCATCATCGGGGCGGTGCTGGTGGCGCTGCCGGTTGCGTGGAGAAGGGAATAGCCACAGAGGCACGGAG
>JAGODF010000118.1 GCA_017998375.1 Spirochaetota bacterium | reverse complement strand
ATATACACTGATGCACGTTCAATTCTCGCATGTGTGGTGTGCCCATGAAACGATTATCAGGTTCTCGTACCCAATACATCCTTTCAAAACTCCTGCAGTCCGAGCTCGTGATCGGCGGCAGGAAAAACCATTACGTCATGCTCGCGTACGACAGGAAGCATGATGACGCTCCCCGGGTCATTGACATCGGAACCCATCCGGGCATGGACCGGATAACGCGTGACCAGGGTAAGACCTATTTCCTGCACCCCTCTCTCTGTTTCGACCTCGAAGTTTATGCCTCTCCCGGCAGGGAAGTGCCGGAGATACTGTTTCGCCCCCTGGTGTGCGCCTGGGCCCTCAAGGAAATGTACGGATCCAATCCTCCCATTGGCCGAAGACGTGTTGTATGCCGCGAAATCCGGCATCTGCTCCTCCGGGGGGAGGTGAAGCACTAGGCCCCGCCTCCCCCTTACCCTCGCTTACGAAACAGCTTCCCTGATGAAACCCGCTGTCCTGCTGCGCGGCGCCGGCACCGCCATCTCCTCGAGGACATTCTCCACCATCTCCCAGTCGATCATCTCCCTGCCATTGTAGACCATGGCAAGGCGCAGCCTCTCCGCGAGCTCCGAGATGTGCGCGCACGAAAGCCCCTCGGTCCGGTTCGCGACATCGCCGAGGATCATTTCCGCCTCGAGCCGGCAGTCCCGCAGGCGGTATTCCAGTATCTCCCGTCGCTGGCCGGCGTCGGGATTGGCGAAGATGATCCGCGCGTCGAACCGCCGGGGCCGGTTCTTCACCGCCTCGTCCATGAACTCCGGCCTGTTTGCGGTGATGATGGTCACCACCCCCCTGTTCTCCTGGAGGCCGTCAATCCTGTTCAGGAACTCGCCCAGCTTGATGCTGAAGGGACCCAGTCTGTCCCTGTCCTGGAGGAAGAGGTCGGCGTCCTCGATGAACACCACGCAGGGCGCGATGAACGCCGCGAACCTGTAGAGCTGTTCGATAGACTCGGGGACCACCAGGTCCCTCGCGGTCACCCAGATGAACGGCACTTCCAGGTTCGTCGCCAGGACCCGTCCCAGCAGGGTCTTGCCGTTCCCGGGAGGGCCGGAAAGAATGATGCCACGCGACGTGCGCGCGCCTTTTGCCTCGAATTCCTTCATCTTCCTGATGAACTGGATGATGTGGAAATCGATGAGCCTCTTCGCTTCCCCGGAGATTTTCAGCGCCTCCCAGGGGGTGTACGTGACGTCCACGGCCCTCCCGTGCATGGTGACTACCCCTCTTTTGTACACCGGGTTCTCCCGGCAAAAACGCTCGAGGCCGTAAATGAAGGCCGCAGCCCTGCCGGCAAAGTCCTCCCGCCCATCGTAGTAGAACTTTACTATGATCGTGTCGGCCGCGCCGATCCCGCGCGCCTGCTCGCATTTCACCACCATGCGCGCACCGGCACTGTCTTCGAGGAAAAGTATGCCCCCCTTGATGGTGTCCGTCACGGTGCCGCCGCCTGTCTCCATGAGCTTCCCCTGCCGCATCCCGAAGAAACTGATCTCAGAATCAAGACCGTAGTATTTCCGGAAGTTCTTCCGCATGGTGGACACTATTTCGTCGGTCTTGTCCCTGTAGCACGCGGCAAGGTACTTCTTCAAGTTTGCCATGTATATGTACGACAGCGGCGGAGTGTAGGTTACCTCGCTCACCACTAACATGCTCACGTGGCATCGGAGATAGTCCTGCATCACGGGCACGAGCCCCACCTGGGCGTCAAGGACGCGCTTCCGCATCTCCACGTTGAACCCCGCGTCCTCGATGGCGCGCTCCAGGCAGTCGAAGTAACCCCTGCCGTCATCGGGACTGACATTGTTACCCGTTTCGGGATGTTTCGCGCTTATGGCCGTGTCCTGCTGCGATGTAATATTTTTCATGTTCTTCATTCTCCGGTTATAGTATGATGGAAACAAGGTTTTCCAAGCAATACCCGCATCGCGTTCCTCCGCGATGCGGGTATCCCGTTCTAATAACAGAGCCAGCCGATCATCAGCAGGGAGAAGAGGAAGATCCACTTCAGCCCTTTCCTGAACTCTTCCCGGAAACCGGTGACGACTTCCTCCGGGTATATGCGGAACTTTACTATCGGTTCCATGCTTCACCTCTACGCTCCAGTATCGCGCAAAGCGCGTCATGCCCCAGCCGCCCGTTTTCGCCGCTTCCCTTCCCGAGAACGTCCTTCACCAGGTCCGGGAAATCCCGCGAAAGCACCCTCCTCCCCTCCTGGCAAAGCCTTTCCTTCATGCCCGCAACCGTCGATATTGACCTGCCGAGCGCCCTTGCGACCTCTTTCAGTTTCGCATGCTCCTCGAAGATCATCCTGAAAAGCTCAGGATACGATTCCCCGAGCGATTCCGCTTCCCGGTACAGCGCTTTCATGGCCTCCTCCAGCTCAATCCGCGCGACGAGCATCTCCCCGAAGTTGCTGCGCGCGTCCGCGAACAGGGGATGATCGTCCCTTTCGAGAGGCACGTCCCTCTCCCGGCGCTGGTTCTTCCTGTGGTCATTCCTCACGCAATTCTTCGTAATAGGGTTCAGGTACGTTTTCATCGAACAATCACCCCTGAATTTGTCCAGGCCGCTGTCCAGAAGCCGGAGATACACCTCCTGCTGGAAATCCTCCAGGTCATCCTTAGTGAAATGACGCTGCTGCAGGACCATTACTTTTCTCGCGGTGTTCTTGATATACTCCCCGTACGTCATGTGAATCTCCTCCAGCATCCTGCTCTTTTCCTCGTGGTTCATGGCAACGACCTCCTGGTTGTAGTTTTTGTCCCCGGGCGCCCTCGCGGTCATCCCGCGCGGGGAACAGCATGTACAAGAGGCGCGAAGCATGCGACAGCCGGCATTTTCCGGGTTATCCCCTTCGCCTGCCGGCCTTTCCTGGAGTGAATTGATTAATATACATCAATCCACTCCATGGAAATACACGCCAAACGTCGAACTTCCCCCATTTCCGGAATTTCCATCAAAGTTGCCCCTGCGGAACCGCCTGATTTAGCCAATCCCGGCCCAATCAGGTTCCACCGGGAAGCTTTCAATGCGGTCAAGCTTCCATGGGTATTCCATTAATAGGAAAAGCCCGCATTTTCGGTGCGGGCTTTCGTTCAATCCTCAATTAATGCAATACCCAGTATCATTCCCGCTAATATGGGAATTCATTCCCTGGTATATCTGCATGCAGCTACGGCTACTTAACGATTACGGGAAGGAAGGGATGCAAAATATGAGGATTAGTGCCTAAAAAGGCATCTCGAGGACAGAGTTACCCCTCCGCTTAAAAAGCGGTCCGGATACCTCCTGGGCAATCGATATCGGGCTGTGGACAGAATATGTGTGTTTTCTTCCCGGGCCCGCGCTTTTATTGCCACTGTTAAAAATAGTAGAACCCATTTCTCATGAATTTTCCAGTATTTTTTTCATCGAGACGGGGTAGAAATGAATTTTTTTTAAGTCTCAGTATTCAAGCTGCTCATGGACCATTGACAGGGTGTGAAGGGTGAATGGTGAATTGTGAAGGGTTTACGTAAAAAATATCGTTCCGCCCTTGAAAAGTCCGGATCTTCCATGTTATTATTGTAAAAGTACACAACCGCGACATGGAGGAATCCCGTGACCAAGAGACTTGTCGTTACCCCCAGCCTCATGACATTCAACCTCGTGCTGGGATACACGCGCGCCCTGTATGCGCTTAAAAGCGAGGGGCGCTCCCTCGATTGCCTCCTGGGAACCATGGTGGTCGCCATCGGGGACCGGCTTACTGCAACCTGCGCCGTCGGCCCCGGCGGGATGCTCTATTCAGAACACCATGCGATTGGCGGAAACGATCTGGATGACGCCATTATCAGCTCGGTCCTTGAACGCCATAACGTTAAAATCAGCGAATTGCGGGCAAACGACGCCCGCCTGCTCCTGGCCGGAAGGGAAACAGGCCCGGAACGCGTGAACGTCAACGGTAGAGACGCCGAAAACACCGGACTGGAAAAAAGGATCGAACTGGACACCGCGTTCGTCATGGAAGCAATTTCGAAGCCGCTAGGAGTCATGGCGGACACCGTGGCCGGGTTTCTCGGCGCCCTTCCCGGTGAATTCCACGAGTTGAACACATCAAAGGGGATAGTGCTCATCGGGGATGCCGGCCTGGTCAGGGGGCTTGACGGCCTTATCGGGGCAAGAACCTCGCGCCCGGTGCGCTGGTCCGCGCACCCGCACATGTTCTGCCATGAAGAGCACGATCCGGTTGAATATATTGCAACAGTTCTGCAGTGAGAAAAGTTGTGTTGAAATAATCGAACCCGGGCTTGTGGAAAGAGGACACCGGCGGATCGAAATACCGCCTTTACAGGCGCTGAAATACAAAAAAAACCGATAAAATTATCCCGTGGTTCGTCTAATACATGATAAGGAAACGCGACAAGGAGGCACCCCGTGGGAGAGAAAGTAATACTTGAAAGATCCAAGGGCGACGAAGTCCAGCGCATAATATTCGACAGGAACTATGTGGCGGAGCGTCCCCTTCCCGAATGGGATCGCTTGAAGGAGGATACTTCCGGCTTCGCCTATTCGTTTCTTGGAACCTTTGTAAAAATGATACTTCCGTCCGCCGTAATCGGCCTCCTCATGCTGGTGGGCGGGATAAAGCTCATAGATAAATTCTTCGCGCTCCTGGGAGGCTGACATGTATACCCATACGACGGATCGCGTGCGCGAGATGCTCGGGTTCACAAGCAGGTTCATGGGCGGCTGGGCAATGGGAATGGTTGTATTCGGAATTGTGGGGAAGATCCTTACGTTCTACTTCGCCCTGAAGTATGCCATTTGGTTCTGGAAAGGAATTCTGGGAGGCTGACATGCCTGAAAGAGACCCGTTCAATCCGACTATTGCGGAAGACTTACAGGATGGTCTCAAGTGGGCCATCATCATTTTTGTATTGATGAAGGTGCTGGGTTTCCTGTGGGAGGTGGTGAAGTTCATCGCAAGGTTCCTGTATGTATTTCTCATACTGAAACCCTTTCGACGCTATCACCCACCCAAGCCTACCAGGGAACAGTACCTGGAGCATTGCCGGAAGCAGTTGCCCAAAAATTACTGCATTGACCAGTGGGGGAACGTTCGGAAGAAGGTGTTTACCTTTACCGACCACGGTACATGCAGAGTTACGTATCTACCGGAAGGCCCCATAGCTGCAACGGGGGATATACCAAATCCATTAGCGGGGAGGTGCCAGAATGTCTTCGACGAACGATGATTACCTGCAGTACCTGGACTGTATTGGAGAGCAGCACATCACACGAAAGAAGTATGAAAGGATACGCTGCCCTGCGTGTAACGCCACCTCCAAAGTAGTATTGGAGGGGTCTCAAGGATGGCAGGACAGAATATGCAAGAATGGCCATTACTTCCATTACTCGTACGAGGTGGAAGCGGTCTGGCAGGGACTTAATTATAAATGCAGGTGAGGTCCCTCAAAGGGAGAGGCCGGAAAAAGCCGATTGGACGCACCGTTATTTTCCAGGTCTGAGCATGTTTGTCAGTCTCGTTACTTTTTTCTGATAATCCACATCATTGTTATCTACGTTCTTATTTAAATAACCAGATTTCCATCCGTAAGGATATTCCGGTGAAGGCGGATTTGTCATTGCAAGAATGTCAACCGCCGTTCTTCCCGAAAAATCTTTGATGGAGGCGTCAGCTCTTTTGTCTAACAACATTTTTGCTATCTTTTCGTTGAGATTGTACCTCGCGAGGTAATGCAGTGGGGTGCCTCCGCCGCCGTCCAATCTCTTCACGGCATTAGTCGCGGGATCGGCAATGTTGAATATTTGAAATCCCGTCGCGACATTGACACTGCACCCATGCTCAAGGAGCACCCTTACCGCTTCCACGTTATCTGCCGCAACCGCGCAGTGCAAAGCGGTTTCACCCGAATCGTTTAGGGAATTAATGTCGAAGTCTTTCGCAAGGAGAATCTTCATAACCTTCCCGTTTCCATAGAGTGCCGCCCTGTGCAGGGGATGGGATTCGGGCTTTATCACCGCACCCTTTGCGAAAAGGTATGAAATCATTTTTTCATTCTTCGCGAAGTTCATCGGGACTTCCCCTTCACCCGTAACCGCGTTAAGGTTTGCGAGATGGGACACAAGCAGGTCCGCCGTTTCAATATCATCTTTCAAAACGGCAACATGCAGGGGGGTGATGTTATCGATACTTTTCAGGACAGTAGTTTCCCCGATGGTTCCCGCCACGGCAGAGTACGCCCCCTGTTCCAGAAGAAATCTCGCCAATTCCCTGTTTCCGTACGTCACGGCGGTAAGAAGCGCCGTGCCTTCCTGTGAGCCTTTCTCGTTGACAAGGGCTCCGTTTTTCACTAGAAGGCGCGCAATCTCCAGCCTGCCATGCCTTGCCGCAACCATCATTGGCGTCATGCCAGAAGAATCGCAGAATGAAGAATTATGTATCTTGTTCACGTCGGCGCCAAGCTCAATGAGCCTGGCAATCTTTCTCATGTCGCTTTTCTCTATGGAATGATGCAGGTGCTCTTCCTTCGTATAGTTTTTCTCGTCCTCGTAATACCGCCGCATTTCCTTTAAAATCGAAAAGACCGCGGTGGCGTTTTTCTCGATTGTCCGCCTGTACCAGAACGCGAGAAGGAATGGGCTGCGGTCATCCCTTGAAGAATGTCTTTCAATGTTCATGACGCTGTAAGCCCTTAACAGCGTATCATCGTTCGGTTCCGGGGAAAGTTTCCTTAACATGCCAATCTTCTCGGCATAGTCCTTCCTTCCCCTGAATTTAACAAGGTTTTCTAATTCGGCGGCGTGCTCGTTGTAGGTATTGACCGAAACAAGTTTCAACAGCGCCTTGCCGCAGGCGTTCCATATTTCCGTAAGCCTTTTCCCCGAACGATCTTTGAATAAAATGTTGTCGGTGTTGCTTCTTATAAAATCAAAATAATCGATATCGAAGCTGTTACTTTGCTCGATATAGTCCTTGATGGAGTTATATACGTCGAGGTTTCCGGTTTTATTCCCGTCTGTGTCTTCCCCATTCCCCGGTATTTCCTGCTTAATGGCATCACCTTTGATTTTTTCAATCGCAAGTATCTTGCAGTAAACAAAGACATTATACCCATCCATTATATCAAAATAAAATGGGATAGTATATTCGGCATTACCTAAATATGGGATTAGCTGAACGGTTGCCCTGCAAAGTCCTTCTACCGGCAGGTGTTCAAATTTCTCAATAATATTGTCCTTTGTGACATACGCGCCCTTCACATTATCTCTTATTGAATAAAAACCGAAGCGCAGATTCATCAGATTTCTATCAAAACCCTGGTACTCCATCTCGTTATTCTCACTGACCTCGGGGATCTTTTTTTCACAATCTGCGGTAACGAGGTAATGTGAATTCAATCCAAATTCCGCTCTCCTGAAGTTGCCTGTTAAAATTCTCCCAACAAAGAGTTCTTTTTTCAGAATATATGCCGCTTTCACTCCCCCTTTTTCCGACAAAACGATATTGCCTCTGGATCGTTGTTCAGTTGCTTCGCTGTGCGCCTCCATGCCCTTTCGTACTACATCACAGTTCAGTTTTGAATTAATTCCCTGTCCATAGACGAAAAACTGGAAAAACAGGATATGAATTGAGATTAACACCAGGTATTTTAAAAATCGCGTACACATGGCGTGTTTTCCCTCCCCTGCTTTTTGAGAAGCAAACTACGGTAAAACGGCTTATTTCCGGAAAAAAAACTTTATTACCGGCTCTAAAATTTAGTTGGCAACCCTGATAGCAAACGTTCCGCTGTTGTTGTAATAATAATGCGTTTCGACCTTAACATATAACATGTCGCCCGCCGAGAGGGAACCGACATATCCCGTCGAATTGTCGTCATCTTCGAATCTTGGAATATCAAACCCGTTATGGTATGCTGACACAACGACGTCCGCATAACCGGAGGTATTGTCCCTGTCGTTCCAGTAGACATAGTAGGTACCGTTGGAAGGCGTTGTGAAACGGTACCAGTTGATTCCGTCTTTGGCGATTGAAAAGTACTGGAGTGTTGAATTGAGGGACGTAAGCGAATCTGCCTTTTGCATGGAAAAATCGGTATTGTAATATCTTTCCATTTCTTCCCCTGAATTAACGTCTGTTTTGAACTGGCCGGGCACGTAATTGATCAACTTGCACACCATTTTAAATGAATGCGCGCTTGCCGGCTCTTCCATTCGCATGGAATAAAACCCGTCTGCGTCGCTGGTGACAGACTGTATTTCCTGGTAGGAACTGTACGACGAAACATACGCCGTAACCACTGCCCCGCTCAATTTCCCGCCGGAAACCTCGTCACTCACGATGCCGGTGAGAAGTATGGTTGTTCCCTGGGAATCCACCCCTCTTGCCGGGTCCAGGGGATTGGATTCGAAATCGCCCTCACCCATAGAGCATGCTGAAATCGCGGTTAAAAACAAACCGGCGCATAACATTAAACTTCTTCTCATTACGCCCTCCATCGAACTTGTGCATTCCATAAATTAACGGCGTTTCGACAACAGCCGATCGCGTCACAACCCCAGTAACAGGCAGGACCCGCCGCGCGCGGATTGACTCCTGTACGTGGCTCCGGCGTAGAACTGGTTTCCCTCGACATTGACTGGTTTAGTTCCCACCGGCGTGTACCCGATGTTGTATTCCAGGAACAGGCCCACGTAATCGAAAAAGGCAATCTCGATGCCGGCGCCGGTATACACGCCCAGCGAATGAAAACTTACGTGAATGTCATCACCCTCCGACAGGGTGTCCTCCGCCGACTCATAATAATACTGGTAGCGCAGGCCGCCGAGGAGATAAAAATCGAATGCCGTCATCATGAAATACTGCTGGAACCTGACCCGTCCCCCGATGTCCAATCCGAACATGTCGGCCTTGCTTTCCGTAATCACGTCCTTGCCTATTACCCCTCCCGAGTCTATCGAGGTGTCATTCATCCTGAACCGCCTGTACATTCCCCGCACAAAGGCGTCATACTTCTGTTGTACGGATGGGCCATTATCCAGCCTGATAATCCAGTCAAGGAAATACGCGTTTTGATCGGGGAAATACCTGTTTAACTCTTCGTCCAGGATGCTGTTGTAAATACCGAGCCCAAACCGAAACTGCGAGGAACGCGACAGTATCATCTCCTTCCTTTCACGCGCCGCGTTCTCGACCATCCTACGGTAATCGCTTTCAACCTGGTCCTGCTTGCCACGTTTCTGATTTCTCCGGATTTCATACTGGTCATGTTCTTCCCTTTCATAGACATCATCCATGAATCTCCGCACCTCTGAATCGTTGCCGCTGAGCAGGTACTTGCCGAGGGACCGTGCCCCTTTCTCGAAAAAGTCCTCGTAATGGTATTTTATTGTTCTTATCTTCCGCACCTTCGGCATTCCCGATGACTTGTCCATGAGACGCGCAGTGATGTACGTGAACTCGTTTATTTTCCGCACGCGGCCGTAAATGAGCACCTCGGCGTTTATTTTTTCCATCAGCTTGCGGACGCAGGCGTCTGAAGAGCACTTCCCCAGGCTCATCATTTTCGATTCTTTCTCCATGAATACCGCTATGTCCTCGTCTGTCGTAATCTGGTAGCGGTTATCGACCTGGAACACCTCCTGGATGATTTCCTTGACCCGGTCCTTTATCGGGTCGGCGGCGGAAAATCCCTCCTCGAGCTCGAAAGACCTCACGTACACCATCTTCTTACCCGATTTTTCACTTCCACTCCCGAACAGGCCGGCAGCGACGGGACCAGCACATACGACAAGGGACGTGATAACGGCAAGAAGCATTGTCATTCTGTCTGATTTCATTCTTAAAACCCCGCTCCCATATTTCACTTTTCTCGGTTGTACTTTCCTCTATACGTTCGCGCGACACCGGAAATCACGAATTGGGCCTACCAGAAACCGAAAAACGGTCCATTCACGTGATCAGATCTCAATGTTATGCCAGCCAGGAACTGCACCCCGTCAATGTTTACATTGCTGTCCCCGATAGCGGTGTAACCCGCCGATATTTCGCCGAAGATCCCGAAATAGCGGTTCAGCGTCACCTCGAGCCCCAGCGCGCCGGTATAACCGAACGCGTTAAATACCCGGGCGTATTCCAATTCACCCGCTTTGTATTTCTCCTCAACATTTACGAATCTTCCCCCGAGCATGAGATACGCTGACCAGGCTTCCCACAGAAAATACGCGGTGCCCACGAAACGAACACCCAGGTCTCCGCCTTTATGGGTCATGGACAGGCCGCTTTCGGGGAGCGGTGAATACAAGCCAGCCTGCTTGTCAAAGTTCTCCACCGGGACACCCGTCATGTCCTCCTTGATCCTTTCATACACGTCATCCGCGGCCGTCAGTTTTTTGTAGAACAGGCGCGAGTATATATCGACACCGTCACCGACGATGTCCCTGTACCGGTAAATGAAGATGTCGGCCGCGTACATCTCCACATTTTTATAATACTCGTTGTAATTAGGATCGAAAATCCGGCTGGTCTTCGTCTCACCCGCCATGAATCCGCCATAGCCAAGCCGGATGAAGGGCGAATTCCGTATGCATGCCTGCTGGCTGTAATACGAGGTATCGATTGACACAAGGGATTCCCGCCATCTCCGCTGGGACCTCTGAAGATCCTCCTCCTTGTCTTCCATCCACTCGTTAAACTGATCGATGTGTGATTCCTGCCTGGTGAGGAGGTAATTCGCCAGCGCGCGGGATGCGCCTTCAATGTAACGCTCCCTCTTCAGTGTGATGCTTTTCCTTACGCTTCGCCCTTCTCGGTCCACAAGGACCGCCTTGAGGATCATTTTATTTTCATTGTAATACTGCAGGGAGCCGTGAATGATGCCGTCAGTGTCGATCGCCCGCATGAGTTCGCGGATACATTCATCACTCTCACAGCCGCCCAGCAACATTTTCTTCTCGACACTCTCGCCCAGGTTTTTCACCTCTTCATCGGACACCAGGCTGTACCGATTATAAGTGACAA
>JAGODF010000117.1 GCA_017998375.1 Spirochaetota bacterium | reverse complement strand
CTTGATTGTACTCCTTGAATACCGGCTGACCGCGCTTCCGTTTCTTTTTCATGCTTCATATTTAAATGGAAACACTGCGTTTTCAACCACTAAATAAAAAAGGGCCGTCCTTTTGGGACAGCCCCTTCGGTTAGATTTCTCCCTCCCCCTGACAAGGTGGAGGGATGGGGCAGGGGTCAGTCCCAGATCTTCCTGTACGAGAGCCTCTCCTTCAGCGTGAAGAAGTCGCTGCCGCGCGGAACATCACGCAGCTTCGTTTTCAGGTTTTCCGCGTCTACGAGCTGGTTGAACGGCACCGCCTTCAGGTCGAAGTTGTCAGTGACCGACACCATCACGCCGAATATGTTCTCGTTGTAGAACTTGTAGGCGCCGTAGCCCAGCATGCTCCCCATCACCACGTCGAAGCTGATGGGCGCCGCGGCCCGCGTCTCGTAGCCTATCTGCTTGGCGTTGACCTTCACTTCAAGACCGGTCTTGTCCTTGTAGAGCTTCTTCACCTTGTCGGCCAGGGTCTGGGAGATGTTCGCCTTGGAGAACTGCACGTTGCCGTGGCGGTCGGTCTCCGTGGGCTTCAGGTCCTTCGGCAGTTTGTCCGCGAGCCCCTCGGCGATGGCTATCACCCCGTAGGGGCGCCGGTTGTTTTCCCTCGCGATGATGGTCTCCGTGATCTTCTCCGCCAGTTCCTCCACGTCCATTTCGTCCTTCTCGACGTCCTCGCCGGAGATCATGAGTATCGCCTCCGCCGCGATTCCCGCCGCGTAGGTGATCCATCCCGCCTTGCGCCCCATGAGCTCCACGATGAAGAAACTGTCCGTGGCCTGTGCGTCGGCTTTCAGGTTCAGCATGATTTTCTGCGCCGCGTCCACCGCGGTCCAGTAGCCGAAGGTCCACGGAATGCCGTAGTAGTCGTTGTCGATGGTCTTCGGTATGTGGATGACGGGCATGCCCATCAGGTAGAGAAAGTTCGCGGTCTTCAGCGTGTCGTCGCCGCCAATCGACACCAGCGCGCCTATATCCAGGTACTCGCAGGCCTGGATGATATTCTTCAGCCGGTGCGTCTTCCCGGGATTCTGCAGGTCCGACATCGACTTGATCTCCTTGCCCGGGTTGGCCCGGGAGGTGCGGAGATAGATGCCGCGATCGTTCCGGAAATGGGTGATATCGTAGGTGATCTCCTCGAAATGGGTCCCCTTCCTCAGGCGCGGATTGTTGATGTTGAAGTCCTGGATGAACTCGTAGCCGCGGTAGAACCCGATGACCGGGATGTTGTGGTCCAGGAAGTTCAGGGCGGTGGAAGATATCACCGTGTTGGCGCTCGGCGCCGGCCCGCCGGAAAAAAGTATGCCAACTTTCGCGCGTCGTGGTTTTGCGCTCATATCAAACCCCATGTCGTAATGTATATGTATAAAAAATGATGGTGCATCGGAGCACCATCATTCAATCGCACGGATTGGACATGTACCAGAAAATTGCAGGCTTTGCAATAAAAAAATCGGTTCCGCCGGCTTTATTTCCCGGAGCCCGGCTGCTTCAGGATCACCAGCGCGTCCACCGCGATGGGCCTGTCGTCGGAGACGATGAGGGGGTTGATATCGATCTCGGCGATATCGTCCATCTCCACGCCGAGGTTCCCCACGCCCACAAGCGCCTTCGCCAGGATGCTCCGGTTCACGGCGGGGCTTCCCCGGAACTCGCCCAGGATGTCCTTCGTGCGGATCTCGTCGATCATCTCCTGCGCGTCCATCTCGGTGATGGGCGCCACGCGGAAGCTCACGTCGTGGAGCACCTCGGTGAAGATGCCGCCCAGGCCGAACATCACGCAGGGCCCGAACTGCGGGTCGCGGCTCAGGCCGATGACGAACTGCCGCTCCCCGTCCACCATCTCCTGCACCAGGATGCCGTCGAGCTCCATGCCCTTGCTCATCAGCTCGTCGAAGGCGAGCGACACCTCCTCGTTGGTGTGGAGCCCCACCTTCACCATGCCGTATTCCGTCTTGTGGGTGAGCGCCGCCGAGCAACCCTTGAGCACCACGGGAAAACCCACCTCGTGCGCGAACTTTATCGCCTCGTCCTTCGTCTGTACCAGCGCCTCCCTGGTGATGGCGACGCCCGCCTGGGCTATCACCCTCTTCGATTCGTACTCCGACAGGGCCTTCTGCCCTTTCTTCACGGCGTTTTGGATGATCTCCTTCATGGCTTCCTCCCCTGCTTTCGTAAATACCTGGAATACCGGTACTGCTTCGCCAGGCAGCTCACCGCCTCCTCCGGAGTGCGGAATATTATCGCGTTGTACTTCTTGGGACTTTTCGGCGCGTGCACCACTGGCTGGTCGGCCTGCGCCACCAGCGCCACGGGATAGATCGGCTTCTCGTATTTTTCCATGAGGTCGGCGATGTTGTCCAGGAACACATTCTGGAGATCGTCCAGCGTGCGCTCCATGTCTTCCAGGTTCATCTCGACGGGCTTGCCCAATCGCATGGTCGCCTCGTAGAGCCGCATCGCCGTTTTGAACGAGTTGATGATGCCGAGCAGGATCACGGCGTCGTACGCGTCGGACGATATCATCGCCTCCACAGATTCGCGGAAGAGGTTCGGGTCGGGCTGACCCACCAGGTCCACCGGATTGCCCTTGCTCCAGAAACTCGGCAGCATTTTGTCGAGCCGCGCCTTCACGTCTTCCGGCAGCGGTGGCAGTGTCAGGCCGCGCTCCTCGCACTCGTCCGCGGTGATGACGCCCCATCCGCCGCCCAGCGTCACCACGCCGATCCTGTTTCCCTTCGGCAGCGGCATGGAATCGAAGGCCGCCGCGAGCGTGAGCATCTCCGACTGCGAATCGACCATCGATACGCCCGCCTGCTCCATGGCCGCGGAGAATATCTGGATTCTTCCCGCCAGCGCCCCCGTATGCGACATGGCCGCCTTCGTGCCCACGCGGGTCCTCCCTCCCTTGAGCAGCACCACCGGCTTGTCCCGCGTGGTCCTGCGCGCAGCCTCCATGAAGGACCTGCCGTTGTCCACTCCTTCCAGGTACATGATGATCACGGAGGTGTCGGCGTCGCCGTGGAAATAGTCGAGATAGTCCTCGCACATCAGCGCGGCCTCGTTCCCGGAACCCACGAACTTGCTCATGCCGATGCTCTGCTGTTCCGCCCAGTACATGATCTGATTTCCCACGTTGCCGCTCTGGGCCATGAGGGAGATACCGCCCTTCTTCAGGCGCACGTGCGAGAACATGCCGTGCAGCCCTTCCTTGAAGTTCGCGATACCCATGGTGTTGGGCCCCACGACATTGAGCCCGTTGGCAAGGGCGAATTCGCGCACTTCCCTCTCGTGCCTCCTGCCCTCCTCACCGGCCTCGCTGAAGCCCGAGGAGACTATCACCACATTGCGGATGCCCGTGGCGACGCAGTCCCGGAGGATGCCCATCACAGTGGCGGCCGGCGTGGTGATGATGAGAAGGTCCGCCGGTGCGCCGATGTCGCGGAGGCTTTTGCTCGCCCTGCGCCCGTAGACGGTTTCGTTGGAGGTGGACACGGGATGCACTTCCCCCTTGAAGCCTCCGTCCAGGACGTTCGATATGATGATGGAGCCCCACTTGAGGACGTTCTCCGAAGCCCCGATCACCGCCACCGATCCTGGGTAAAACAGCT
The DNA here is from genome assembly GCA_017998375.1 of Spirochaetota bacterium. Classification (GTDB taxonomy): domain Bacteria; phylum Spirochaetota; class UBA4802; order UBA4802; family JAGODF01; genus JAGODF01. The sequence goes on along the minus strand of JAGODF010000117.1, from coordinate 7,437 downwards.
TTGACAGGTCTTTCATATCAATTCCAGTTTGTGTTTGATTGATCTCGCGTCAACGCGACGCCCTGAACTCTTCGAGGAGCGTCTTGAGCGGCTTGCTCATGCTCCTGCTTTTCAGGCTTGCGAGATAAAACTTTCTCGCGAGCGAAAATTTCTCCACGCGGATGATATCGATCTTATTCGCCGCGAGGTCGCGCTCCACGGCCAGCTTCGAGATGAACGCAACGCCAAGGCCCGCGAGGACCGCTTCGCGCACCGACTCCGAGGTGGTGCATTCCAGGACCACGCGGAGTTCCGATATCCTGACGCCGTGTTTATTCAGGAACTCCTCGTAATGGTACCGCGTCCCCGACCCCTTCTCCCTGACTATGAAGGGAAACTCCTTCAGGCCTGCCAGCGTCGTCTTCGCCGGATATCCGCCCTTCGGCGCCGCCAGCACTATCTCGTCGTCCCACACGTGTGTGTACGCCAGCGACGGGTGTTTCAAAACCTTCCCCGTCACCGCCGCGTCGACCTGCCGTTCCTTCACCTTCTCGATGGCTTCCCTGCTGTCGAACACCTCGATCCTGAACATTACATCCGGCATGTTCCTGCAGACCCGCGCCAGGATCCTTGGCAGGATATATGTCGACGGAATGGTGCTCGCCGCGATCGTAATGACTCCCGGGGTTCGCTCGCTGGTGAGCTGCCCTCCCAGGACGTCCAGGTCCTCCATGAGGCGCTCACAGAAATCCCTGAAGGCGGCGCCCTCGGCCGTCAGCTCGAAGTTCTTGCTGGACCTGCCGATGAGGTTCACGCCCAGGTTCTCCTCCAGCTGCTGCACGTGGTGGCTGATCGTGGCCTGACCCACGCCGAGGACGCGAGAGGCGCGGGTGAAGCTTTTTTCATCAACCGCGGTGAGGAACGACTTCACCTGCTTGAGATCGAAATTGAGTTCTTTTGCCATCTGATACCGCGCCGACCAGGGGAGATATGTACCTGCAGTCTGTTTTCAATTGAACGGGTGTCAACAACTTTGTAATCACGCCGCAACGCCCCCCCGTAACAAACAGGTCCAGCCATGTTCAAATGAACTTCAAGGTCATGTAAAAAACGTCATAAATGACCATTTAAGAGGGGTTCGGGGGTCCAAATCAGCATTAATTTGTTGCCAATTTAAGGTATAAATTCATAATAGACTTGATCAGTACTGCCGAAATCATTAGTATGAATCAAAATAAATTATCACTATACAAATATTGTCCTGATACCATTCTTGCACGGCAATGGGCTTAAATCCATTTAAAGAATCCAACCTGAACGACCTTCAGGCCGATATCATCGATTTTCTGCACCGGCATTTCGATGACCTGCAGGCGCGTCTCAAGGCATGGTGGGAATCCTTCAAAAAGAAGGGGCGCGAGCGCGTCACCATCATGTTCATTCCCCACTCCGAGAAGAAGATAGTAAACTTTCACGTCACCAGGTTCACCATCGCCTTCATACTCATCACCCTGGTGACAACCGTGACCGTGACGTCCGTCGCGATAGTGAGGCACACGTCGACAATCAAGGAAGTCTCCAAGCTCAAGATGTACCGCACCAACTCCAAGGTGCAGATCCAGAAGTATAAGGAAGAGATAAACCGGCTCTACGAGATCTTCCAGCGCTTCAAACCGGAGATCACCTATCTCTACTCACTCACTCCGGACAACAACGTCGACTCGCTCTGGGCCAAGGGAGGCGTCGCGAACCCGAACCCGCAGGGCGAGGGAATCGATCCCAATTCGCCCCCGATGGAGATCCTCAACATCGAGGAGATCGAGCGGGAGATGAAGATCACCAAGGAAGTATTAAAGAAGATAAAGGTATTCCTCGAAACCCGCAGGAAGATCCTCGGCAACACGCCTTCCTCCTGGCCAGTGGACGGATACGTGGTATCCAGGTTCGGCGAAAGGACCTCACCCATAAACTTCAGGACTGAGTTTCACCACGGTATCGACATCGCCGCGTTCCCGGGCGCCGAGATCCGGGTCACCGCACCGGGCAAGGTAAACGATATCCGATGGGATTCCGTGCTGGGGCTCACGGTTTCGGTAAACCACAAGTACGGATTCATGACCCACTACTCGCACTGCCAGCGAGTCACCGTCGAAATCGGTGACAAGGTGTCGAAGGGAGAGGTGATAGGCTACGTCGGAAAGAGCGGCAAGGCCACCCGCCACATGTGCTTCTACCAGGTGAAGATCGGCACCGAATTCGTGGACCCGGTTCCGTACCTCAACAAGATCTCGCATTGAGAAAGCGCGGATGCGCATCCGCGCCTGCCATCATCGCATCACCGTCGCCTTTAGCGTAATACCCCGCCGATTTTTCCGATGCCGGACATCATCCGCCTGACAGTAAAAGAACCCGGCATGCGCAATGAAGGCAAAGCCCTCACTGAACATGCCGGTTCCATACGAGGTACAAAATCAGCGCGCCATCAAGTCATGCGCGGTAGCATCCGGACGCGCGATGCGCTTTTCCTACGGACGGGAAAGCTCGAAGCGATCGGCGTTCATCACCTTGTTCCATGCGGCCACGAAGTCTCGCACGAACTTGTCCCTGGAATCATCACAGGCATAGACTTCCGCGAGCGCCCTGAGCTGCGAATTGGATCCGAAGATGAGATCCACGCGGGTACCCGTCCACTTCAGTTCACCCGTCGCGCGATCGCGCCCCTCGAAGAGGTCCGGATCATCCGCCTTCGGCTTCCATGCCGTGCCCATGTCGAGCAGGTTCACGAAGAAGTCATTGGTAAGCGCCTCGGGGCGGCCGGTGAAGACGCCGTGCCGGCTCTTACCATAATTCGCGTTCAAGACCCTCATCCCGCCGACGAGAACCGTCATTTCCGGAGCGGTCAGGGCCAGCAGTTGCGCGCGGTCTATCAACAGTTCCTCGGCCCGTACCGCGTATTTCGCTTTCTGATAGTTCCGGAAACCGTCGGCGCACGGCTCGAGGATGGCGAAAGAGTTCGTGTCGGTCTGCTCCTGCGACGCGTCCATCCGGCCCGGCGTAAAGGGGACCGTCACGTCGCTGCCCGCGTTCTTCGCCGCCTTTTCTATCGCGGCGCAGCCTCCGAGGACGATTAAATCGGCGAGCGATACCTTTTTCCCGCCCGACTGCGACTTGTCGAACTCCTTCTGTATCCCTTCGAGAACCTGGAGCACCTTCTTCAGCTGGGCCGGCTGGTTGACCTCCCAGTCTTTCTGCGGGGCCAGGCGGATCCGCGCCCCGTTCGCGCCCCCACGCTTGTCGGAACCGCGGAAAGTCGATGCCGAGGCCCAGGCGGTCGACACCAGCTCGGAGACGGACAAGCCGGACGCGAGTATTTTTTCCTTGAGGCCCGCGATATCACGCGCGTCGACCAGTTCATGGTTGACCGCGGGAATCGGGTCCTGCCAGATCAGCTCCTCGGCCGGAACCTCGGGGCCCAGATAGCGTGAGCGCGGCCCCATGTCGCGGTGGGTCAGCTTGAACCAGGCGCGGGCGAACGCGTCGGCGAATTCCTTCGGATTTGCCAAGAAGTGCCGCGCTATTTTTTCGTACACGGGATCGAACTTCAGGGCAAGGTCGGCGGTGGTCATCATCGGGCGCTTCTTCTGGGACGGATCATGCGCGTCAACGACCATGTCTTCATCCTCCACGTCCTTGGCCAGCCAGATGTAGGCGCCCGCCGGGCTCTTCAGGAGCTCCCATTCGTACTTGAACAACACCTTCAGATATCCCGTGTCCCACCTGGTCGGGTTCGGCTTCCAGGCGCCCTCGATGCCGCTCGAAATGGTATCGCCGCCCTTTCCGCTTTTGAAACTGCTTTTCCAGCCGAGACCCTGTTCTTCCATTGGAGCGGCTTCCGGTTCGGGACCGACATGCTTGGGATCGCCGGCACCGTGTGCCTTGCCGAATGTATGCCCGCCGGCCACGAGAGCGACGGTCTCTTCGTCGTTCATGCCCATGCGTGCGAAAGTGACCCGCACATCTTTTGCCGATTCGATCGGTACCGGCTGCCCGTTGGGTCCTTCGGGATTCACGTAGATGAGACCCATCTGTACCGCCGCCAGCGGATTCTCGAGCTCGCGGTCACCGCTGTAGCGCTTGTCGCCCAGCCAGGTGTCTTCCGCCCCCCAGTACACGTCCTCCTCGGGCTCCCAGATATCGACGCGGCCGCCGCCGAAGCCGAAGGTCTTGAATCCCATCGACTCCAGCGCGCAGTTGCCGGCGAGTATCATGAGGTCGGCCCAGGAGATCCTGTTGCCGTACTTTTTCTTCACAGGCCACAGCAGGCGGCGCGCCTTGTCCAGGTTCACGTTGTCGGGCCAGCTGTTGAGCGGCGCAAAACGCTGGTTGCCGGTCCCGCCGCCGCCCCGTCCATCGGAGATGCGGTACGTCCCCGCGCTGTGCCAGGCCATCCGGATCATGAGACCGCCGTAATGTCCCCAGTCCGCGGGCCACCATTCCTGCGAGTCGGTCATCAGCTTGGCAAGGTCCTTCTTCAGCGCGGCCAGGTCCAGCTTCTTGAATTCCTTTGCGTAGTTGAAGTCGGCGTCCATCGGGTTGGAGACCTTCGTGTGCTGATGCAGAATGCCCAGGTTCAGCTGGTTCGGCCACCAGTCGCGGTTCGACGTTCCGCGGCCACCCGCGCTTTTACTCATCGCTCCCGTTACCGGGCATTTGCTTTCAGTATTCTTATCACCCATCATTGTCCTCCCTTTTCTGTTCTTTTCGTGTGTCACTACAAGGCCGGCGCACTCTGGCTATTCAACGTGCAATCTTAATATTAATAATGATTATTAATAAGGGGTATTTTGTCAACCAAAAAAATGGTCAAAATTGCAGCACACGGTTTTGTTTTTACCACCGTCCGCCGCGAGAAATCATCGAACAGTTTGATCCGAAACGTCACCAACGAAAAAGGCGGCGGTTTTCACCGTCGCCTTTCGATTTCCTTCCTGTATTAAGCGGCCTACATGTCTTCCTTGCCGCGCTTGCTGATGAGGAGCTCGTCCGGGATGTCCTCGATGTCCTCACCGATCTGAATGGAAACGCGGCTGCCCACGAGACCCGGCCTGCACTTGAACTTGCGCCTGCCCGCGATCTTGAGCGTCATGTCGGAGCTGAGCTTGGTGTTCGGGAGCTTCACCACGTCGCCGGAGTTCAGGTGCAGGACGTCGAGCATGCTGATCTCCACCTCGCCGATCTCCGCCACCACGGGGAGCTTCACCGTCTCGAGGCGGCTCTGGATGATGTTCATGTTCTCGTCGGTGGCGCCCTTGCGGATGCTCGAGTACCAGTACTGCGCGGAGAGCTTGGAGATCACAGGCTCGATGGTGATGTACGGGATACAGAGGTTGGTCATCCCCTCCACCTCACCGATCTTCGTCTCCAGGGTGATGAGCACGACCATGTCGTTCGGCGGGACAATCTGCGCGAACTGCGGGTTCGTCTCGATGTTGCCCAGGCGCGGGCGCAGGTCGATGACGTTCGACCACGCCTCGCGGAGGTTCCCCAGGATGCGTACGATGATGCCTTCCATGACCGACTGCTCGATGTCGGTGAGCTCGCGGCTGATCTTGGTCTGCTCGCCCCGCCCGCCGAAGAGCTTGTCGATGATGGTGAAGGTGATGGACGGGTCTATCTCAAGCACCGCGGAACCCTTCAGCGGGTCCATGTTGATGACGGCCAGCGTGGTGGGGTTCGGGATGGAGCGGATGAACTCCTCGTAGGTGAGCTGGTCCACCGACGCCACGTGCACGCTCACGAGCGCGCGCAGCTGCGCGGACAGCGCCGTGGTGGTGAGACGCGCGAAGGTCTCGTGCATCATCTGGAGCGTGCGGATCTGGTCCTTGGAGAACTTGTCGGGGCGGCGGAAGTCGTAGATCTTGACCTTCCGCTGCTCCTTTGTGGCCGTGTAGTCGGTGGTATCCACCTCGCCGGTGGAGATCGCGGTCAACAGGGCATCTATCTCGTCCTGGGATAATATTTCTGTCATGCTCAGTAACCCTTTTTCACAGAGGCCTCGACGCCCGTTATCAGCCACAGTTTCTCGAACTTCTCGAGCGTGTACCTGTAGCTGTACCTGAAATGATAGCGGCTGCCGTAGCGCTTCACCCGGGAATCCACGTAGGCGATGTCCTTCCCCTCCACTAGGTTCTCCCGGTCCACGCTGAAGTCAATTATATAATCACCCCTCTCGCTTTTAAGAAATTTAATAAAATCGTCCTCGACTTTCAACTTTTCCACGTCGTCGGAGCCGTTGTAGAGCTTGCCGAAATTCGGGTAGGAATTGATGAAACTTTCGAGACGGAGGTACTTCAGGTAGTTGTCCCAGTTCCGTTCCTTTTCGGCCGTCAGGAACAGGGTCACCACTTCTCGGGGCGATATTGAAAAGCTCCCCTGCCGGGGGCCCTTCTCGCGGATGGGGCCCTGGAGCCAGTTCTTCGCGTAGATGTCCCTGCGGCTGATCTTGAAGCGGAGCGTGTTCTCGCTCGGCAGGGAGAAATCCCTCTCCGGGTCCGGAACGAAATAGACGCGGACACGGTACTCACCCGGCGCGTCGAGCCTGTACATGTTCCGAAGGTCCACGGTGTGGGTCATGGTCTCGTTCCGGGCGAGGCTTATCACCCTGGGATCCTGGTTTTTCAGTATCTCCTCTTTCTTCGCTCCCTTCAGGCGGTGGGGCACCAGTATCTCGGCCTCGCGCCCCTGACTGTTGTACACCACCGGCTGGAAGGTGACGTATTCCCTGTCGTACACTTTGAAATACTCGTGCCGGAACCTGCTGTTCTTCACGCAGATATGGAGCTTCACCGGATCGTCGTCGTCGAAGGAATACCGCTCCATGTGGAGATGCACCCGGTACGCGGGCCGTTCGTCGATTTCCTGGGAGATTCCCGGGTTCCGGGGGCCCATCAGCAAAAAAAGGACGGAAATGCCCGCCGCGATGACAGTTATATGGGAGCGCATGATCATCCTGATGATTACCGTTTCACGTATTTTGTCTCATTTTATTATCGGAAGGATGGGGTTGGCCTGTTAAATATTATTTTGTATCATGGAAATAGCCTCGCATAGCAGATCCCCCTCCCTTGAGGGGAGGGTGATATCAACACCTGTAAACCGAATATTCCACCCCCACCCGGCCTCCCCCCTCGAGGGGGAGGAGAAAACAATTGCCCGAATTCGAATTTACTCTTTCATGACGGCTCTGGGAGTAACCCTGTGGCCAGGAGGGCATGAAAACAGTCATCCTGAGCGGAGTCGAAGGATGACCGTGTCATGGCTCGACTCCGCTCACCATGACACATTATCCACCCGCCACACCCCCACCCAACTTTACACCCCGATCCGGTACAGTTCGTACTCCTTCCAGGTGAGGTCGCCGCTCATCACCTTGTGGGTGACGTTATCAACGTAGGTGAA
>JAGODF010000116.1 GCA_017998375.1 Spirochaetota bacterium | reverse complement strand
GGCAGGCTCTCCAGCTCTTCCACGGTGGCCTGCCGGTCCTCCGGGTCGCTCAGGTTGTTTGAACACAGGTAGAATGATGAAAAAATCGGCAGTACGGATAAAAGAATGAAAAGCGCCTTAAGTGACTTTATTTTCATAAAAACAAACCTCCCGGACGGTTTTATATCTATGAAAGTAGTATAACCCGCGCGGATTGTCGTCCACGATTATGATCTGTGACCCGGAAAGAGGTACAGGATTATGATTTTTTACCCTTTTTTTTGAGGAAATCGCTGGGAGTCATGCCGGTGATGGTCTTGAAGGCGAGGTTGAAGTTTGCCTTCGAATTGTAGCCCACGGCGTAGGCGATGTGGATGATGTTCGCCTCGCTGTCCTCGAGCAGGAGGCGGCAGGCTTCCGCGATGCGGTATTCGTTGATGAACCGGGAGAAGTTCATCTGCCGGTTGCTGTTCAGGTATTCTGAAAGCTGGTAGGGCCTGATGCCGAGGCGCTCCGCGAGCCCGGCGAGGGTGAGCGAGTCCTCGGTGAAGAGCTTTTCCGCGTTCATCCTCCGCTCGATGTCCCGTTCCAGCCTGCCGATATCAACCCCCTCGAGGCGCGATTTCTGGTAGCGCTCCACCACCCGGCCGATCTCGTCGTAGGCTGATTCATGGTACTCGGTGAAGATGTAGGCGATGATGGCCAGGAGTAACAGGGAGAGGATGCCGTACACCGCCAGGTCCTTGTTCCGGAAGACGTAGCCGCCGGCGGTGATCCCCATCCCGATGGACACGCAGGTGATCTCGAAGAGGACCAGGCGAATCGACTTCTCCCGGCGGATCGATTCCAGCGTCACGGATTTCAGGAACACCAGGGCGGTGTACCCGAAAAACGCCCCGTTGAAGGCGAAGCCGATGAACTCGGCATAGTCGAGGGGATGCAGTGTCTCCGCAGAGAAAATATCGATGGGCCTGTGGTCGAAGAGGGCGGGGTGGATGGCATAGGCGGCGAGTTCAACGGCGAGGACCAGCACCGCGGGAGCGAAGAGGAGGTAACGGTTCCTGGTCATTCCCTCGAATTTGCCGAGGAAGCAGAGGGTAAGCAGGTATATCGACGGTCCGAAGACAAAGTAGACCGGGAGGTAGAGGTGGTTCAGGAGCGCGATGCCGAAGAAGATGCCGCGCTCGTTCAGCACCGGGTAGGTGAAGACCAGCGAGGCGCTCATCGCGATGATGATTTCGAAATACTTCCTTGGGTCCGAGGTCTTCACGAAGAAGAGGCGGAGTGCCACCAGGAAGAGGAACATGCTTCCGAACGATATCGCCTGCAGTTTGAATTCCATCATTGGAACCGTTTCATACTGCCGGTGACGTGCCCTGTCAATTAGAAAATCGCGTGCTCGCCCGGCACTGCTCCGGTCACAGGCCCATCTTCCGTATAACATACGGCGCCAGCCGCTGGTACCCCGTCGGGAAGATCCTCTGCACGATGTCGAACAGCACCGCATCGGGACCGACGCGGATCCTCCTCCTGTCGCTTTTGATGCCGGAGATGATAATCCGCGCCGCTTTCTCCGGTGTGGTCATGGCCGCGGAGTTGAACTTGCTGACGAATTTTTCCTTTTTCACGGCGTCCGTGTCGAAGAGGTGCGAGCCGGAATTCTTCACCAGGTTCGTCCTCACTCCCCCGGGATACACGACCGAGGCGACGACGCCGGTTCCCTTCAGCTCCTGCATCAGCGCCTCGGTGAACCCGCGCACGGCGAACTTGCTCGCGTTGTAGGCAGCCTGTGTCGCGAGCCCCCAGAGGCCGTACACGCTGGAGATGTTGACCAGGTTTGCGGCCGGCCGCGTTTTCAAATGCCCCAGAAACGCCTTGGTTCCGTGCACCACGCCCCAGAAGTTGATGTTCATCACACGTTCGAAGTCCTCGTACGACAGGTCCTCGATCGTGGAGGTGTAGACGATCCCGGCGTTGTTGATCACGATGTCAATCGCACCGTAATTACTGATGACCTGCTCGGCGAAGTCGAACATCTCCTTCCTGTCGGCGACACTGACCCTGCCGATGAGTGCCTGCCCGCCGCGGGACGCGATCATGCCCGCGGTCTCCTCCAGGCCGCGCAGGTTGACGTCGGAGAGCGCAAGCCGGCACCCTTCCCCCGCGAGCCCTACCGCAAGCTCCCTTCCTATGCCGGATGCGGCCCCGGTGACGACTGCGACTTTGCCTTCCAGTTTTTTCATGCGTGATACCGTCCGCCTCTGAGGTTGATATGACAATGGTGCCGCAGTCACCGGTCGAGCAGGTTCTTGGTGCCGCAGAGTATCGCCTCGAAGGAGGGGATGCTCTGGTAGACGAGCGGCTTCTTTCCCAGCTTGATTCCCGAAAGCAGGCCGCAGATCGCGTGCCCGCCGCCGAACTCGATTGCGGCCGTGTTCCCCGAGAGCGACTGCGCGAACTGGTGCGGGTTGATGTGCATGACGCTGTTGACGAGGCATCCGCCGAGCCGCGTGTAGATGGTATACTTGATTTTTCTGTAGGCGCCTGTTTTCAGGTTCCGTCCCCGCATCGTGACGATACGGTCCTTCTTCAGGGAGAGCGTGCATTCCGTCAGGCCCTGGTTTTTCCTGAAGTCGATATCGGCCAGGAATTTCGGGTAGCCGCCCAGCTCGACGCCGCCGTGCCGCGCCCGCTCGGACGTCACGGGAAGATGGATGATGAAGGCCTCGAAGCTTTTTTTCATCATCGAGGAGATCACCGGGACGAGAGGAAGCGGTTTCTTCCCGTGCCGGACGAGGGCGGCGACGCTGAACTCGTTGTACGCGCCGATGTCCGAGTCCCTGTACTCGAAGGCCGACAGCGTCACGAGGCACCTGCCGGGGAATATCTCCACGGGATGGAGCCCGTCGGGAAGATGCGGTCTCACGAGTTTCGTCGATGCCGTGTATATGGCCGACATGGACGAGCAGTCGTAGTAGAAAATCGGGAGGCGGACATTGTACTTTTTATTCTGCCACTGGTATACTCCCCTGAAAAAAGCGCTTTTCTCTTTATTGTTGATGACCGTGTTCATGGTTTTTCTCCTTTCCTGTTATTGCAGCGAATCCTGCGTCTCCCGTATGATCGGGGCGATGAACTCCATTTTCCGGAGCGGGGACGAGCCGAGCAGCGCCTGCGCCTGCTTCGCGTCCCGCATCCTCTTTTCCTGGCCGTAGTCCTTCATGTAGCCGTTCCCGCCCATCACCTGGATGCCTTCCGATGTCACCTCGGTTGCGATCCTGCCCAGTTGTACTGCTGTGGCGACGGCGGACGGGCCGGCCTGTACCTCGCCCGCGGCGAACATGGCCTTCAGCCCCTGCATGCTGGTTTCCGCGAGCGCGAGGAGCGTTCCCATGCCCGCAAGCTTCATGCGCACGTCGTCCCACTGGATGATCATGCGGCCGCCCTGGCAGCGCTGCGCGCAGTACTCCAGCGCCGCGCCAAAGGAGCCCCTCATGATGCCGAGAAGAATGCCGCACGCGGGGTACGACATCCTCCGGCAAAGCTCATCAAACAGCGCTTTCCCATCTCCCTCTTCGCCGATGAGGATCGCCCTTGCGCCGTTGAACTCCATATCCACGGGCATGCTGGACTGCATCCCGATGGTGACCACCGGCGCTGATTTTTTCACTTCTTTCCCGGTGATATCGACGAGGAAGTACGAGTACGATCCGTTTCCGTTCCTGGCGGGGATGACCGCGTACCGCGCCGAGGTGCCGGCGACGACCAGGTCGACCCTGCCGGAAAGGAGGAATCCGCCGTCCTTTTCCTGAGTCACGGGCACGGAGGTTTCGCAAGGGGACGCGTATGCCTGGAAGGCGAGGGGCAGCGCGCCGTCGCGGCTCACGACTTCGTATATTCCGCCGCAGTCAAAGGAGACGGCGGCCGTGGAGATGATCTCCAGCGCGGCGGCGTTCGCGAAGAGCGTCCCCGCGAGCCCCGCGTCCACCCTGCTGATCCGCTCCAGTACCTCCGCCAGGGTGCCCGCCGCGAGCCCCAGCCCGCCGTGTTCCGACGGGAGGTTCACCGCAAGGAACCCGAGCTCCCCGATCCCGCGTATGGCGTTCGCGGGATCGAGGCGGTAGGGATACTCGTGGTCGTGGATGAATTCTCCCAGCTGGTTTTCGGCGAATGTTCCCGCTAGGTCGTTGAATGATTGCTGTTCCTCGTCGGTGATGATGGTGGTGGCGATTGCATTCATGGCATGCCTTCCTATTGAAAAATTTTGATTTCCGGCGTGTGCGGCGCGATCGTGTGGAACAGGTTCACCCTGTTTACCTCGTTGGTCCCCTCGTATATCTGCAGCAGCTTCGCGTCCCTGAGAAACTTCTCCGCGCCCATGTCGTGCCGCGTGCCGTCCGCGCCCATCAGTTCCATCGCCAGGCAGCTGTTCGTCACGGAGATGTCGCTGCAGCCGAACTTGATCAGGGAGCCGATCCCCGAGGCCAGCCGGTTGCCGCTGTAGTCCCCGCCGATCGTCATCTTCAGGTACAGCCGGTTGACGATCTTCAGCTTCATGAATGGCGCCACGAAGATGGTGAAGAACATCCGCGGGAGCAGGTTGATGATGAAGAAAGCGTCCCTCCGGAAGAGCATGCTGATCATCCGGCTCTTCTGCGTATTGGTGTACGCGGATTCCAGGACGGTCGCCTGCGACATCGCGTAGTTCTTGTACATCTCGGCGAGGTGCGTCTGCACCCACTGCAGGTTGATGAACCGCTCCCCGTCGATTGTCTTGTTCACGGCATAGTCCATCGCCAGCTCGTAGGCGCCCCGCGCGATCCCGGTGGCGATGGACGCGACCCCCGTGCGCGATATCGGCGTGAAGAGGTTGATGATCCGCATGTTGAGTTCCTTCAGGTCCATTCCGAACGGGGCGAGCCTTTCCTGCGAGAGGCAGACGCAATCATCGGGAACGAAGCAGTCGTCGTAGATGAGCTCGCTCGCGACGCAGGCCTTCTGCCCCATCTTCTTCTCCCTGTGACCGAAGCTGAATCCCTTCATGCCGTTTTTCACGGCGAGCATGATGATGTTTTCACCCGGATGCCGGAGGTCTTCGTAGCAGACGGTGATGTGCCAGGTGCTGAAGTGCCCGCCGGAGATGAATATCTTCCTGCCGTTGACGATGTAGCCGCCCTGAGTTTTGACGGCCAGCGTCTGCACCTTTGCCTTGTGGATCAGTTCCTCTTCCTGCTGGTCCGTGCCGGCGTCGGGCTCCGTCCAGGAAAGGGAGATGAGGCATGCCTTCCCCTTCTTCTCCTCCCGCACGACCTCTCTCAATATCCTGTTGATGATCTTCAGGTTGCACGAGGCGAAGAGCACGCACAGGCCCAGGTAGTGGACGCTCAGCACGTTGGCCAGCCCCGCGCACACTGACGAGATTTCCTCTATGAATAAATACAGCGAGAGGAAATGCATGCCCTTTCCGCCGAACAGTTTCGGTATCCAGAGGGTGTAGAGCCCCCACCTGCAGGCTTCCCTTATAAAATCCTCCGGAATGTAGTCGTTGTCTCCGGTGACCTGCAGGTCCACGTTTTTGCAATGCGGCCTGACGACCTCGTCGCAGAACCGGCGCGCGAGGGCCGTCGCTTTCCTGATGTCCCGGTGCAGCCCCCGCGGCAGCTTCCGCACCGCTTCGATGCTGCCGATCGTGTCGTAGGTCTTTTTCCCGACCGTGGTGTGGTCCATGTTCGCGGCCTCCAGTAGTCTGATTGTTTCCGTGTGCTTCCGCAGCCATTGCGTGAAGACTTACACGGTTGAAGATACACGGGATTTCGGCGGAGGTCGACCGCGTATATAAATCCGGTCTGTATTTCGCGAAGTGCGGCCGTGATAGATGCGGGCGTTTCCGCGCGTCCCCGGTGCCGGGGAATGCGCGCCCTGGCGTGTCCGCCCCAGGGTCGACCGGATTTATAAATCCGGGCCGTATTTGGATTGACCAATCCGGATTCCATGGGTATCATTACATGATATTGATTCTTCCACGCGAACCGCAATGGATTATCCGACACTAATGAATCACGTGTTATTCTTCGGCTTTACATTTTCCCTGGTGCTGGCCGGCGCGCAGTGTGTCAGGAGGAAGCCGGAACTCGCGAACCACCTGAATGCGATCATTTTCGCGTGCAACGCGGTCCTCCAGTTCGGCATATTGATGATTGCGCTGAAGGTCCCCGTGCGGCACCCGCTGTCGATATTCGCCTTCCTATCTGCGATATTCTTCATCGGCCCCGTCATCTATTATTACAATTATATCCTGATACACCCGTCGGCGTTCCAGGGAGGGCTCCCGCACAGGCAATGGGCGCACCTCGTCCCAGGTTTCGCCGTGCTCGCGGCGGAAACCGTCTTTCAGTTCCTTCCGGGGCGATACAAGATTGCCGTGATCGAAGCGGCGCTGAACGGAACGGAGTGGAACCCTATCGCCCTCCTCTGCCTTGCGGGCGCAATCCACGCGTCGCTCTATTTTCTGTACATGTTTACACAGGGCCTGTCGGTGAGGGACATCGAAAGCGTCCGCGTGCCGGTGCTGATAATGAACGCGATGTATCTCGCCTGCACGGGTTCGGTCATAACCGTCGCCGCCGGCTTTTTCTTCAGGAACGACGCCGTCCTCTACGCGGGCGGGGTCATGATCCCCGCGATCAACACGATCATCTTCCTGGCGAACAACCGCTACCCGAGGTTCTTCAGGCTGATCGAAAGCGAGATCAAGAAGAAGAAATACGAGCGGTCCCTCCTGTACGGGATAGACACGTCGCTGCTGAACGAGCGGCTGGGAGAGCTGATGACCGAAAAGTGCATTTACAACGATTTCGACGTCACGCTGGAAAAGGTCAGCGACATGCTGCTCATCACGCCGCACCAGCTTTCGCAGTTCCTGAACGAGAAGCTCAGCACGAACTTCAGGCAGTACATCAACTCCTACAGGATCGAGGAAGCGAAGAAGCTCCTGGTGGGCAACCCGGAGCAGAGCATAATATCCATCTGTTTCAAGGTGGGTTTCGGTTCGAAGTCGGCGTTCAACGACATCTTCAGGAAACACACCGGGGAGAACCCGTCCGATTACAGGGAGCGCCACCTGGCGGGATGAGAAACCGCGTGAGCTGATACCATGCATCAACCCCGAAGCATCTCGGCGAAAGCCTCGATGCGCGTCTTCATGTCATGATACTCGCCGCCCTGGATGCGCGAGAACTCCAGCCGTAGCGTCGCGATGCCCCTTTCTTTCAGGAGTTTCTCCAGGTGGACGATCTCGAAGTACTCGTATTCGCAGAACTTTTCTCCGATGAAGATGAATCCGCGCGCGCCGCTCGCGGCGGCGCCTTCGAGGAGATGCGCTATCCTTTTCTCAGCGGTGTGCAGCAGCGTGGTGCAGGGCGCGTGCCCGCGGTAATATTCGCAGTAGTATGCCGCGGGATCGTCGACCGGGGCGGGCAGGGGGCCGATGCTCCGCCCCTCGCATGCGATGTCGTTCAGCGCGACGCGGAGTCCCGCGTCCTCGATGAATCCGGCCACTTCGGCGGGCGGGGGCAGGATGCCGCTCAGCGCCACCGGTATCGATGCGGTGCCTGTCCCTTTCCCGCGCGGTGGATCGCCCGCGCACAGCGCTTCGAGCGAATGGATGCGGTCATCAACCGTCATGAAGCCAGTGCGGGCCAACGCCGCGGAAAAATCGCGGCAGGACAGCAAGCCTTCGCGCACCAGGTCCGCCGAGCGGCGGGCGAGACCGCGCGCGCGGGAATGCTTCTCG
This sequence comes from Spirochaetota bacterium, assembly GCA_017998375.1. Classification (GTDB taxonomy): domain Bacteria; phylum Spirochaetota; class UBA4802; order UBA4802; family JAGODF01; genus JAGODF01. The sequence goes on along the minus strand of JAGODF010000116.1, from coordinate 3,336 downwards.
ATGCTGTCGCGGAACGCCTCGGGGGAGAACGGCTTCCCGGAGAGGCGCACGAGCTGCTCCATGAGCCCGCGGATTTCCCGGGAAAGGTACGTGCGCGCGGCGATTTCGTCGCTCCAGTTTGCGGGAACGTGCAGGCGCAGGAAAGGTACGCCGCCGGCGCCCTGTTCCGCCATGCCGCCCTGGAGAATTTCCGGCAGATTGCGGAGCGTGTCGCAGGCGTTGTAGAAGACGACCGCGTCGAAGAGCGCGCCCCCGCCGGAAATCAGGAACTCGGAAAGGTGGCGCGCCACGGAGCAGGCGTAGTTCTGGATGTGCCGGTCGGCCGCGGGGGTGGCGGGGAACTCGCCCGCGAGGTTCCAGAGGACAACCGGAGTGAGGCCGAAGGACTCGACCAGCTCCAGCGGAGGGTGGAGCGGCAGGCAGGCCACGGGCCGCAGACCCCGGTTTCGCAGAGATTCAATCATCCCTCGCAGCATGCATCGAGTATCCGTACGGGATCGCGGATGTCAACAGCAATTGCTCCGCGGTGCACATTATTCCACCTGACGGGCGGAGGGATATGGTGTCCAATTAGGGCAGCATCATACATGCATTCGAGGAGAATTTCCATGAAGAAAATAGCTCTCTTTGTCGCGTTCATGCTTGCATTTGCCGTGACGTCCTGCATGGATGATAACACGTATTCCGTCTCGGTGCTGATGGTGAAATCGGGAGTGGACGGAAGGAACGGGTTCGTAAGAATTGTAGACGCGGGAGGCACGTGTCAGGACACCGCGCAATACTGGGGAAGTGCGGCGTTTGCATCGGGACAATCGCTTGTGACGATAGAGCAGGTCGGTGGCGGTTCGTATTTCGCATGTGTGTTTATTGATACGGATAATAGTTCTGGCATTGCAACAGCATCATCAGTCCCCGAGGAGGGTGATCTATGGTTCAATACAGCGGACAATATTGAGGTGAAGGATGATATTTATATCACTGTCAACGAAGGAGACTGGGATACATATCATTAATTCCACTGATTGATTGCCTTGTGTTAGCCATGGCAATCGCTATCATGGTCAGAGTACGCGACGGGGAGCGCTACAACGCTCCCCGTTCCTGTTTTCCGGCATGTCTGTGCACGTCAACAGCGTGTAACCGCGTTCAATCCTTCAGCGTGTATATCAGCTTGTAAGCCGCCTTCGCGCCGGGCGGAACAGTGTCTATCTTCTCGAAACCAAAACCCTCGGAATCCGGGACCGCCTGGCGCACGGCGTCGGTCACCAGTATTTCCCACGCCTTGGCGGTGTCCTCGCCCAGCTTGCTGGCCGCGTTCACCTCGGAACCGTACACATCGTGGTCGCCGATTTTCAGCACCTTGCCGGAACCCAGCCCCACGCAGAGCAGGATCTTTTCCTCGTCCGGCCTGTCCCTGTTGTAGTCGCGGCACATCTGCTGCATCATCACCGCCGCGCGGATCGCCTTCACCGGCTTCTTGAAGATCACCATGAAGCTATCGCCCTCCACCTTCAGGAGGATGCCGTCGTAGTCGTCAAGCACCGGTATGAGGATGCGCTCCGACTCGAACTTCGTCTGGAGGAAGTGGATGATGCCGAACTTCGCCACGCCGCGCGAGAAGCCTGATAGGTCGGTGAACATGATGCACCAGTCTTCACCGAAAAGGTCCCATATCCGCTCGTCGATCTTGTCCTTGTCGGCCCCGGGTTCCAGCCTTTCCTGTATCAGCTTCTCAAACCTGTCTTCGGAGGCGCCGGTCTGAATGAGTGTTTTGAATGCCATTGAAGTGCTCCTTCATGATGGTGTAGTTTCGCTACGCGTGGGGAGCGTAGCACAGGCCGAGGCCCCTGTCCAATCATTTTCCATGCCCGAAAAATGGCGGGAAGGATGCCGGGTTACGGGCGGGAGGTCTCTTCTTCGAGAAGGCCCAGGAGGTGCATGGCGTCGTCGAAGCCGTATCCGCATATTTCCGCGGCAGGGGTGAAGTCGCTGCACACCGGCGGCCTCTCCGCGTAGACGCCGCAGGTGTTGTCGGCACGCAGGTTGACGCACCGCACGCCCGCGGGCTTGCCGTATGCCATCCCCGGGAGGGGGGACGATATCGACGGCGCGATGCAGCAGGCGCCGCACCGCCGGCAGGAGGAAGCGGCTGCGCCGCGCGGTTCATTCGATGCTTTCATCTCACTTCTCCGCGATAAGGAGGAGCGGATAATCCGACACGGGAAGCGCGAAGAAATGCACGCCCGTCCCGGTTTCCGCAAAAGAGCCGGGGAGGGGATCGGTATCGTCATCCATGATGTCGACGACCGAGACGCTCTTCGGTTCGATGTCCTCGATCTCGATGTCGACCGTGCCGATCGCGAACGGATCGTTGGTGACGGGAACAACTTTCCAGTAGGCGATCATGCTTTTTTCCGCGGTCGAATAGTACTCCAGGCGGTAGACATCGGCCCCGACTGTTTTTCGGACGCTCTTGACGTACGAGACCGACACGTCGGCGAGGTGGAGGCTGATGTTCCGGTACGCGGTGTAGGCCGGGCGCTTTTCGAACGGGCTGACGTGGATGAGCCCCTGGAACATGGGATCGACCACCGTGTCGAACCTCAGGCGGAAATGCATGTTGGCCTCCAACCCCGACGCGTGGTTCGCGAGCACGCTCCGCGAGACAAAGCGCGCCTGCGCGCGCGGCGTGTCGTCCGGATACGACGTGTTGATGTAGCACGATTCAGTGTTCCACACGGGAGCCCCGCCGGTTTTGTACGTCGCGATGAAAGTTTTCAGCGACGATATCTCCTCCTCGATGGTCGGCTGCTCGGAGGGATCGGGATCGATGTCGAAGCCGCCCTCCGGTGTCAGCCGATAGGGGTGGAGCCCCACCGCGTCCACGTGGTCGAGCATGCCGTTCTCGAAACAGCCCTGGAGAAAGGCGCGGTAGCCGTTGAAGACCGAAACGCCGCCGCTTATCACCGTCGCCGCCGGCTGGAGCGATTTGATTTTATCCGCGGTGCCGTTCGCAAGGTTGCTGAAATGGATCGCGTTCGGGACCGGTTTCCAGTACTGGCCCTCGGTCCCGGTCTCGTTGAAGAGGTCCGGTTCGTTACAGATCTCGTAGTGCGACACATCCCCCTTGTAGCGCGTCACCGTCGCTTCGATGAAAGCGAGCCACTTGTCGTAGTATCCCGACGTGGGATGCCCGGGGTAGGGGGCTGCCTCGTATTCGGCGATGCCGTCGTAGATGTCGTTCCCGACCTGGAAGTCAAGGACCACCGTAATTCCCTTTCCCGCGAGATACGGGATGAGATCGTCGTGCCTGCTCCAGTCGAAAACGCCCGGCGC
>JAGODF010000115.1 GCA_017998375.1 Spirochaetota bacterium | reverse complement strand
TCTGATATGGAAGCGCTGGTCAAGTAAATATTCACGAGTTGCTTCGACGATGAATCATTCTGATATTCGCGGGTTGGATACCGCATGACATTGATCCGTCGGGGAAATCTATCTCTTTTGCGCGTGGATCAGGATAGAATACCTACCACCATGAAAGTATCTAGAATTTCCCAATCGAACTCGTTGAATATACTTGTCCTGTCCTCCTCCGCGCAAATCTATCTCAACGTGTTTAGCGGCCTAGTTATTACACAAACGTGATTCAACAATTACCATAGAGTGCCATATGAAACCCGCCAGTTCACGTGCAACAGCTGCTGCAACCTTTGATTTTGGCTTGCCCGCGAAGATGAGGTGGTAGTATCTCTTGTTTAGTCGCTTAAGCGCTTTTAGAGGCGGATTGCGCAATTCTGCGTCAATTTTTTTCAGATTGACCCTCATAGGATACGTGACCTTGGCCTCATGACGATTGTGCCACGCCGCCTCGATGAGTATCCTGCGGACACGTTTATTGCCGCATTTAGTCAAAGCCCCCTTTTTTATCGTACCGCCGCTTGAATATTCGCTCGGTACGATGCCAAGATACGACATGAGTTCCCTTGCCCTGCCGAAACGCCTGAACGAGACAACTTCCGTAATGAGAACCATTGCTGATAGTGTATTTATGCCACGATATGCCTTGAGCGCGTCTACTTTTGTCTTGTACTCATCGCTCTCTGCGATTTTTGCTATTTCCCGATCAATATCTTCAAGCTGAAAGTATAAATGTTCTATGTGGGCAATGTACTGGTTCAATGTTTCTTTCAGATACCTGTTTTTGAATTCAATCCCTTTCATCCATGCGAAATACCCTTTCGTCCAATTCCTTCCTTCGTAAAAGTATCCATGACGAATAAGAAAATGGTTAGCTTTCTGACGCGCGGCCAGGAGTGCCCTTGAAATGTCTTCTCGGCATCTCACTAAATCCCTTACGGATTCCTGCAGTTCCGTCGGTACCGCTATTGCCGTCAACTCACCCGCTCTGTATAACCGGGCAAGTTTGAGGGCATCTCGCTTGTCTGTTTTAATCCGGTCTCCCGCTCTTTGCGGTATGAGCGATGGTGCGATGATCTCGCATGGATATTCATTTTTCTCCAAAATCCGTTTTACCTCATACCCACAGGGGCCTGCCTCATAGCAAATTCTTATTTCTTCATAATCACTTGCAAGTTTGTTCAACCGGCTTAAGAGTTGCTTCAGCCCGGATTTCGAGTTTGTATAATCTCCTAGTATGGTACTTTCACCAGCCTTTGGTGATATCGCCGCGACAATTGTATTTTTGTGGACATCCAATGCAATATATGCGTTATTATTCATGCTGGCTCCTCCTAATCGTTTTTTTGATGAGTATACTCATCATGTGGTAACCAATCCACGATTAAATTAGGAGGACCAGCGCTTCCATAATGTCTTTTTCGGTTGATACGTCAAAATAATTATTGATTATTTTAGCCAAAAAAATATGAAGTAATCGGGTCGTGAAGTATATGTATTAATGCTCCCGCGGCGCGGAACGGGGGCTGTGAATGCCGTTACGATGCGTATCCGAGGTGATACTACCCATGGAATATATCATACCATCCGCAGCCGCAGTCCTGAGCCTCACGGCTCTGGGCGCCGTTTTCGGGCTGGTGCTCTCCTTCGCGAAGCAGAAGCTCAAGGTGGAGCGCGACCCGAGGTTCGAAAGCGTCCTGGAGGCGCTTCCCGGCGCCAACTGCGGCGCCTGCGGGCAGCCGGGATGCTCAGGGTACGCCGCCAAGATTGTGAACGGCGAGGTGGAGATCAATCTCTGCATGGTGGGCGGCTCCGAGACCCTTGACAAGATCGCCGGCGTCATGGGCGTCCTCTCCGTGGGGATCAAGCCCACGGTGGCGCGGGTCAACTGCCAGGGTTCCTGCGACGTCACCAGGACCAAATTCACCTACAACGGCCCCCAGAGCTGCGCCGCCGCCCAGCAGGTGATGGGCGGATTCAAGACGTGCCGGTACGGCTGCCTGGGATTGGGCGACTGCACGAAGGTCTGCCCCTTCGACGCCATCCACATGGACGATACCCTGAAGCTTCCCGTCGTGGATTTCGACAAGTGCACGGGCTGCGGCAAGTGCGTCAACGAGTGCCCGCGCAACATCATCCGCCTCGTCGAGAAGAAGTTCGATGTCTACATGAAGTGCCAGAACCGCGAGAAGGCGCCGGTGATGAAGCTCGGCTGCGACGTCGGATGCACCGCCTGCATGAGGTGCGTCAAGGCCTGCAAGGAAGTATTCAAGGACAGCCCCGACATCGAGACCGCCATCCAGGTGGTGGATTTTTTGGCCGTCTTCGATTACGACAAGTGCATCAATTGCGGCAAGTGCGCCGAAGTCTGCCCCAAGAAAGTCATCAATCCTCTTAAAGTGCCGGTCGGGGAATGAAACCGCTCGGCGATATGACCGGCATCGAGAAGGCCGCGGCGCTCATGGTGGCGCTCGGCCCCGACGTCGCCTCCGAGGTGTTCCGACACCTGGACGAGGCGTCGGTGAGGAAGCTCGCCGCCGAAATAGCGAAGATCGACAGGCTCTCCGCGCTGGACAAGGAAGACCTCATCGGCCAGTTCATGCTCGATCTTAAAAAGAGCCGCGGAGCCTCCTACGGCGGGGAAAACGTGGCGAAGGACCTTCTCGTGGCGGCGTTCGGCGAGGAGAAATCGAAGGAGATATTCAACAACCTCTCGAAGAAGGACCTCGAGAAGGGATTCGAGTTCCTGAACGAGGTGGACTCCGAGGTCCTTGTCTCCTTCCTCCAGGAGGAGCACCCGCAGACCATCACCGTGACCCTGGCCCACATCCCCCCGAAGAAGGCCGCGGACGTGCTGAAGTCGCTCGACTCCGACACGGCGAAGGAGGTCGCGCGGCGCATGGCGCGGATGGAGAAGACCGCGCCCGAGGCGGTGGTGGAGATCGCGCGGGTGCTCAGGCGCAAGTACGAGAAGTACAAGATGGGCCCCGGCATGGAGACGACAGGCGGCGTGGACACGCTGGTCTCCATCCTCAACTACATGAGCGGCGACCAGGAAAAGTCGCTCATGGACTACTTCGACGGAGCGATTCCCGACGTGGCGCGCGAGATACGCGACAGGATCTTCACCTTCGAACACGTGGCGAACCTGGAGAACCGCGAGATGCGCGTCCTCATCGACGAGATCGACGACGACCGCACCATTGCCAGGGCGCTGAAGGGCGCCGGGGACGCGATCCGCGTGAAGTTCTTCCGCAACATGAGCCGCAACCGCGCCACCGACATCCTGGCGGACATCGACTCCCTCGGGCCAGTGCGCGTCTCCGAGATCCAGGCCGCACGCGACATTATCGTGGGCATCATGAAGGGCCTCAACGACCAGGGGACCATCACCATCCGGAAGGAGAAGGAAGAGTTCATCGAGTGAGCGTTGCAGAGGCCACATGGGTCGTCATCGTTCCGGTTCTACTTGTCCTCCTTCCTCTCGTGTATTTTTCTATCGATACACTTCAAGTCGATTAAGTCGATATCGCCCTTGTAGTCCTCGCGGTTTTTCGATGCTTCTTTCTTTATTTCTGTCGCGGGCAATGAATATTGGATGGTACAACAATGGGTGGAAAACTCAGGAAAAAGCGCGGTGACTATTTCGCTGAATCCATCGCGAAGCTGATCGAGAAGGACCTGCAGTCGGGCGATTTCGGCTGCACCCTGGGCGCGCTGTCCCACTCGGAAGAATGCGCCGGTCTGTTCCTCGGCGTCTACAACGAGGGAGCGATCAGGAAGCTCTTTGCCGACATCGGTCTCGTTGCCCACCTGGAGAAAAAAGGCTTCCGCGATACGCTGATCGACGTCACCCGGGACGATGACGGCGTCTCCCGGCTGTGTGTGTATCACGGCAGAAAGGATCCCCGCAGGCTGCTGATTGACATGAAGGTCTCGGAGACGATGTTCACGCCTTTTAAAAAATACTGCGTCCAGGACCACCGCACGCCGTGCACGTTTCACCTGGTCATGATCGAGTGGCTTGAGTCCTCGCACCCGGGTGAAAAGTTCACCCGGGTGCATCCGCAGCTTCCGGGTCAGAGGAACCCCGGGCTGGGCGTTCTGAAATACATGAGGGATTTCCTCGGTGCGATGGCGCGGGACATCGCCCACGACGGATTCATGAACATCCCGGACCACGTCCACACCGCGCTGATGTACGCGGATTCCTTCATGTTCGTCAACCCCCGGCAGGAGGGCTTCATCCGCGCGCTTCTCCGCGACTTGAAAGATGCCCGACTGGACGACATCACCTGGGGATTCGCCACGGGAACCGTGGTCGATGCGGCGGGCGCCCCACATGTGTACCAGCCTTCGGAGCAGGTCTACCCCGTGAAGGAAAAGCTCGCCCGGCATTTCCGGGAGCGCCACTACCTCGAGGAACGCGACGCGGCGATCGGCGAATTGAAATTTTTCTTCAATCGCGGGGAGATGCTCGCACGGCGGAAGAAGTTGCTGGTAGGGGGAGACGTCGCCGGGATGTAGGAGGCATGCCCGTCACCCGCTCAGTTCGTGATCTCCACGGTTCCGTCCTTGCGGATGCGCGTGTAGAGGCGGTTCACGGCGCTCTTGTAGTCCTGGTCCTCCTTCCCGGAGAGCCTGTTGTAGATGCGCATCACGTCGTTCACGTAGGCAACCGTGGACTTGATTGGGGGAATCGCCATGCGCCGCTTCACGCGGCCAATGCCGGCGTGGTACGCCGCCAGAGCAAGCGGCGTCTCGTTGTTGAAGGAGCGCATCAGCCAGCCGAGGTGCTTTATGCCGGCCGCGAGGTTCTGCTCCGGGTCGAAGGGATCGCGGACGCCGTAGGAGTTGGCGATGACCTGCATTATCTGCATGAGTCCCATGGCCCCCGCCACGGAGACCGCGTCGGGCTTGAAGTCCGATTCTATCTTTATGACGCACTTCACCAGCAGGGGATCGATGCCCTCGGCGCCCGCGAGGCGCTGGATGATCGGGTCGTAGCGGTCGCTCAGGGTGATGGGACGGCCGCTGCGTGACGGCGCCTCCCGGTTGTAGTATTCCACGGTGCCGTCCTTGAGTATCCTCGTGTGGATGGACGCTGTCGCGGCCGCCGGCGCGAGGAGCGCCAGTGCGATGAGTGCGGGTATCGTTCGCATGGGGACGTTACGGCAGTTCCTTCTCGAGCCGGTCGATGAGCTTCTTCGTGTAGCCGGCGGGATCTTTCATCTCGCTCGCGGGAAAACGGAAACCGATGGCGCCTTCGTGGCCGCCGCCGTTCTCTATCTTGAATATTTCGAGGATCTTCCTGAGGTCGTAGCTCTTGAAGTCATGGCTCCTGCGCATGCGGAACTGGACCAGGTACGATTTCCCCGTCTTCTCCGGGAACGTTATGATGCCCACCTTCTGGCTCACCTCGGCGAGGTTGTTGGCGATGGATTTCGTGACGTTGACGATGGTCTCCTTCTCGTAGGTCTTGGCCAGGTAGCTCATGTCCCGCCGGTTGAGCACTATGTACGCGACGGATTTCGCGAGCTGCTGCTTTCGTATGATGTACCCGTAGCATTTGGCTTCCTGCTCGGAAAGCTTCTGGAGTTCCCTGAAGACGTCCTCCATCCGGGTGAAGTTCGATTCCTTCACCGTGGTGCGCATCAGGATGTCGTTGTAGATGCCGGAGAATATCTTGTAGTACCGGATCTCCCTGCGCGTCTTCAGGTACTGGCCCATGTTGGTGTCGCCGATGATGCCGGTGATGACGGCGAGGACGAAGTTGCGCGATAGGGGGTCGGCGATCAGGAAGCGGCTCAGTATGTCCTTGCGGCACTTGAGCTTCAGTGCAAGTATTCCCACCAGTTCGCTCGAGGACGACGCCTCGGTGACCAGTCGGTATCCCTCGTCGCCGATATACCCGCTGTCGGCTCCCAGGTGATGGTCCACCTCGATCCGGAGCACGTCGGGGCTCTTCAGGAGAGTGTCGATTTTCGGAGTGACATCCATCATCGACGGTTTGGGGGTGTCGCAGACGATGATGGTGTCCACGTTCGGTCCCAGGCGCTTTTTACTGTTGATGATGCGGATGGAGTTGTAGACGCAGATGTTCGCCAGGAAGCCCACGTTGTCGGGGATGGCGCTGTCGGTGTAGATCTGGACCTGCTTGTCGAACTTGTTCAGGAGTATGGCGAAGGCGACCATGGAGGCGATGCAGTCCTCGTCCGCGTTCTTGTGCCCAAGGAGAAGAAATCCCCGCCGCTCCGTCATGGCGGCGATGATGTTGCCGACGACGGCGTTCCGTTCCCTTGTCGTTTCTATTCTTGTTTTTGCCATGGCGCGTATGCCGGAGTGTGGAATGCGCATCCGGAAATGCGATGGCGTAGTATAGGGGGAGTATCACCCCCATTTCAATGAAAAAATGGGATGATATGTAAATTTTTACAGGTTGCCGCCCGTGTCCGTTTCTGGCGGCGCCACGGGCTTCCTCCCGGCGATGAAACGCCTTGCCAGGATGATGAGCACGGCCGCCGCGGCAATGCCTGCGATGACGAGCTTGAAACGGTCGAGCCAGGGGATGATCGCCTGGTAGTTCCTGCCGAAGGTGGCCCCGAGGTAGAAGAGCAGGGAGGATGTCACCGAGAGGGGGATTATGTCGATAAGGATGAATTTCGGCGCGGGCATCCTGCTGAAGCCCGCCGTCATGAAGATCAGGTTCCGCATGCCGAAGGGTATCAGCCTGCCGAAAAGGAGCGTCTTGGCCCCGTACTTTTCGTAGTATCCCTCCATGCGCGCCACCCTGTCCCCGGAGAGGAGCTTTTCCACGAACTTCAGCGAAAGGAGCTTCCTCCCTCCGAAACGCCCGATGCCGTAGGATATGATGTCGCTTCCCAGGGCGCCGGCGAAGCAGCCCGCGTATACCAGCGGAAGTCTCTCCGGCGTGATGGTTACCGCCAGGCCGGCCGATATGATGAACACCAGGTCTTCCGAAACTGGCAGGTTGAGTCCGGCGAGAAGCAGCAGGCCGAAGCAGATGAGCGGCATCCACGGGGCCAGGTCGGTGAGCAGATGCGCGATGAAGTCCATGGTCGGGTCTCCAGCTTCAGATGGGGCGCGGCCGTGCAACGCTACCTTCGGCGCGTTGCGTTACAAGCAAAAATTGACGCGGCCCGGAATTTTTACAGCGGTAATATATGCTTGACGATATTGGAAGATGGCCCCCGAATGTAGTGGCGCGGCGCGGTTCGGCGCCGCGGGAAACAGATACGCGTCGGCGGTTCGTACGCATCGAGGGTGGGTGTCCCGGGTGAAAAAGCTCGCAGAAACGGTAATGTCGCGGATCAGCGGGAAGGTCCTGGCGGCGGTTGTGATTCCCGCCGTCCTTGCCGTCGTCGCCCTCGCGTCGCTGAAAATCTACCTGGTCAGCATGTATCCCGGGAACGTCCTCAAGGAGTACGTCACCGCCTTCGTGCGGGACAACTTCCGCAAGGCGGTCACCTTCGACGACGCGTACATGAGCGTCTTCGGAAACATCGTCATCTCCAACCTGAACGTGTCCATCGGCGGCGACTTCAACGACAATATCAGCCTGATAAAATGCGGGTCCGCGAAAATCCGCCTGGGATTCCTTTCGGTCCTGGCGGGAAGGCCCGTGATCCGGGGCATGCTCTTCGAGGACCCGGAGATCACGCTGTACAAGAAATACGGGAAGGGCTATCTCGAGACTTTCAGGGACATATTCAGCCTCACCCGGCCAGTGGCGGACATATCCCTGATAGACCACGACAGGTTCGTCATTTCCATCGACAACTCGCGACTCCTCTACCGCGAGGTGTTCCGGGATGAAACACTCCAGCTGAAAATGGAGCGGGTGTCGGCGCGTTTCGTCCTGCGCGGCGATATCCTGGGATACGATATCTCCGGGAGGACGCTCCCGCTCCGGGACGAGGACCTGGGCCGCGGCAGGCTGCGTTTCTCGGGAAAGGTGAAGATAGCCGGGGACAACAGCTTTGTTTCGTCCGCCAGCACCCTGGGCCTGGGGAACATCGACGTGTCGTATTTCAATCTCTACATCGCTGAAAACGCGAAAGACGCCCTGTTCCTGGGAGGTGGCCTGGACGCCTCCGTCGAGATAAACACCGTGCAGAGCGACGCCAGCTTCAGGGGTCGGGCGGAGGTCACTAACCTGGAGGTCCTCGAGGTGCGGAACAACGAGCGCGTGCATTTCGTTTCCCACGAGAACCTGAACATCGACCTCCTGTGCGACTCCGCCGACGGGTTCGGGCGACTGGCTGTCCGCCGGTTCGAGCTTTCTGACGACAACGTCCGCCTGTCGCTGAGCGGCATCTACAACAGCAGCGCGAAGGAAAAATATTTCGATGTGACCTTCGACACGAACGCCATCGACCTGGCGCGCATGTCGGAGAACATCACGCCGGTACGGGGGGCCGTCTTCCGCGGCGTACTGAAGGCCGGTGGGCGCGTGCACTACGATTTGCAGAACGGCGCCTCCCGCGGCGCGCGCCTCTCACTGGACCTGGACGATTTCGGTATGAAGCTCCTGGAAAAAAAAGGAACCCGCGATGTCGTGAAGCAGGTGAAAGCGGAGATATCCCTCGCCGACGACGTGCTCAAAGCCAGGGTGCGGGCCGGCCTCGAAGAGTCCAGGTTCGATCTTGCATGGGAAACTTTCATCAAAAAGTGGGCTCCGCTGTCCACCGAGAGTTTTATCACCCTCGACTCGCCCGAAATGGCGGGGGGCGATATCCTCGGGGCGTTCAGGGCGGTGGTGGAATATTTTTACGAGGGGGCCTACGAGGACAAGAAGATAGGATACGATGTCAACAAGTTCCACGAAGAGTCCCTGGGGCAGTTTCTCAATGCCAACAACGTGAAGGCGCGACTGGACGCGAAGAAGGTGGTCCTGGGCCACCGGGCGATACTCTCGAACGTTTCCTTCGACACGGGGCTCAGGGACGGGAGGTTTTACCTGGAGAACTTCATCGCGGCAGGATACGGCGCCGAGTACTCCCTGAAGGCAGAAGGGCAGTTCAATCTCTGGCAGCCGATGGTCAGCGTGTCGGCGGGGATAAAGAACTTTGACCTGAAGTCCTTCGGCGCCGACGCGGGCGTGAAGGGGGAAATCTCCGGGGTCCTGGGTGCGACGCTGGATTTCCAGGTGGGAGCGTACCGCCTTTCGCAGATACTGGACAACGCCATCATGGACGCGGCGGTGGAGATCGCGGGCGGGTCGCTCAAGAACACGCCGCTCCAGGACAGGTTCGCGGACTTCCTAATGAAGAACGGCGTGAAGGATCCGGACGTGAAGGAGATCGCCCTTCCGGCGGCGTCCTTTAACTTCAGCCAGCGCGCGGACAACTTCCAGGTGACAAAGCTGTATCTCCAGGGCGACAGGGCGCGGTTCTACGCCCGGGGCAGGTACTGGTACGACGAGGGACTGAACGTGCCGGTGGAGGTCACCGTCGCCCAGGCCGGCGCGCCCGGCGCATTCCAGAACGTGCCCCTGGAAATAAAAGGCCCCCTCGCGGCGCCGAAGCTCTACAGGGCGAAGGGGCGCACTGACAAGACCCAAGGGCCTGCCGAGGCGTTACCCCTGTTTAATATCAACTAACTCGTAAATCTTCACGGGCAGCTCCTTGCCCTTCACGCGGATGAGGTCAAGCTCCCGGACCACCACGTCCTGCCTCACGTGCTCGTAGGTGAACTCGCTGATAATGATGTTGGTCTTGTAGACCTTGTTGGTCCCCTCGATGCGGGCTCCCAGGTTCACCATGTCTCCCATGAGCGTGTAGTCCATGCGCGACGCCGATCCCATGTTGCCCACGACCATCTCCCCGGTGTTGACACCTATGCCGATGTCCAGGGGCGGTTTCTTTTCCGAGCGCCAGCGGATGTTCATCTGGTGGAGGACGTCCATCATCTCGATGGCGCACTTGCACGCCAGGAGCGCGTGGTCCTCCTGCGGTATGGGCGCTCCCCAGAAGGCCATGATCTCGTCGCCCACGTACTTGTCCAGGGTGCCGTTGTACTTTATCACCAGATCGGTCATCGCCTGGAGGTAGACGTTGAGGTGGTCGACCAGTTGTTCAGGTGTCAGCTGCTCGGAGATGGACGTGAAGCCCCGGATGTCGGAGAAGAGCACCGTGAGGATCTTCTTGTCGCCGCCGAGCTTCAACTTCTCCGGGTGCGCCAGCAGTTCGTCCACCACGGTGTGGGACACGAACTTGGAGAAAGTCTGCCGGATGTATTTCTTCTCCTTCTGCTCGGTGAGCACCCGGTAGGCGGTGATGACCGAGAATGTGGTGCCTATCTGCACCAGCGGTATCGCGAAGACGAACACCAGGTTCGCCGTGTCGAAGAGCGCCATGGCTCCGACGATGTAAAGAAGCGCGAAGACCAGGGTGAAGATGATCGACTTCACGATCGTGGCCTTCGATATCACCAGGCCGAAGAGCAGCGCGATCGCCAGAATGATGAGGACGTTCTGGTTTTCCGAAAGCCGCTTCATGAAGTCCTGGTTCAGGATGGTGTTCAGCGCGTTGGCGTGGTGCTCCACCCCGAAGGTGTCGCCGAAGGGCGACTTGTGCACGTCCATGGCGATGCCCGCCGCGTTGTAGGCCGCCACGAAGACGATCTTGTCCTTGAAGTTGCCGCGGCGGTCCGGCTCCCGGTTGAAGTAGAAGTAGCTCTTCACGTCGTAGCTCCCGGGGCCGCCGATGAAGTTGATGTCCATGAAGCCCTGCTGGTCGATGGGTATGGAAATTTCGCGCGCCGCGTTGGGCTTCTTCATCTTGCCCTGCGGCAGGTTCTTGAGCTTCACGAAATTGCCCATGCTGATCTCCACGTCCTTCTGCACGATGCCGAAGTACTGCATGGCCAGGAGGAGGTCGATGGAGGGATAGTATTTATACTCGTTTCCGTGTTTGTGCAGGATGATAAGCGGGAGTTTCCGGTTCACGGAGTCCGGGTCCGGTTTCACGTTGGCGTAGCCGAGCCCCTTCGCGGCGTGGGCCAAAAGCGGCGTGGGCGGCGTGACCGTGAAGACCCAGGGACAGCGCGGGTCGCGGCCGAATTCCTCGCCCTGCTCGCAGTTGCCCGTGGGCAGGTCC